>CAZNFE010000085.1:0-9417 GCA_964571945.1 uncultured Pseudomonadales bacterium | reverse complement strand
CCTACGATCCATCTCAAAGAGGACGGAAACGAAGCGTTAGCGACTTTTCCGGACAGGAACCAGCTAGTTCATGTCTCTCTGTATTTACGCCACCATAACGATCACCTCATAAATATGGTTAGTCAGCAATACCGGGATTGCTGCCAGGCGGCAGATTGCTCCAGGAGAATAAATTACACGGCTGGCCCGAGTCGATAACGAATCGGCAAATGCTTGATACCATGCACAAAACTGGCTTGCAGGTATTCGGGATCAGCCATGATCTCCATCTCAATGATACGAGGGAGCAACTGACGAAAAAACACCCGCAATTCCATGCGGGCCAGGATCGTACCCAGGCAAAGATGCGGTCCGGTACCAAACGCCAGATGCTTATTGGGTTGTCGATCAACCCGGAAGGTATCACCATCCGGGAAAATAGCCTCGTCACGACACGCAGCAGCATAAAAAAGACCGATCGAATCGCCTGCCTTAATCGTTTTGTCGCGAATCCGGTAATCTTCTGTGGCGACCCGGCAAAATTGGACAACCGGTACCGTCCAGCGAATCATTTCCTCAACACCCAGCTTCATCAGGTCAGGGTTAGCAATAAGTTTCTGCATCTGATCCGGATGCTGTAGCAATGCTGCCAGACCACCAGACATGGCCGTCCTGGTGGTTTCATGCCCGGCCGTCACAACAATGATGTAGTAACCGAACAGATCAGCATCCGGCAGAAAATCTCCATTGATCTTCCCGTTAGCGATGTAACTGCACAGATCTTCAGAAGGCCTGGAGCGTCTGTCAGCAGTCACTTCTGTGAAATAACCAATCAGATCCATGATGGTGTTCATAAGCCCGGCACTGTCGTCTCCCAGACGATTCATCTCGGGATCCTCTCCGGCAAATATCTCGTTCGTAAGTTTCAGTATCAATCCCTCGTCCTGCCGTGGCACACCCAGAATTTCACAAATCATTCGTAGCGGATGCCAGACCGCGATGTCCTGCACAAAATCCTTTTCCTGCACACCGCCATCACCCATCATTTCATCCAGAATCTCCCGGGTAATCTCCTCCAGCCGATCTTCCAGGCGATTCAGATTAGACGGCTTGAACCAGGGCATGACCAGTTGCCGGTATGGCTTGTGGTCGGGTGGATCCATATTCACAAGGCTTCTGAAAACGGGTTCATCTGTTTTCAAACCCATGCTTTCAGCTTGCTTTTGCGCAGATTCCAACACGCTCGTTGGTAATATCTGTGTGCGTGGACCGCTCTGAAAGATGTGCGGCAATTTCTCAATCTCGGTGATATCCTGGTGGGTAGTTGCGGCCCAAAACGGTTCAAATCCTTTGGGATTAAAGTACCTGAAAGGGTCATTAGCCCGCAACCATTTGAACAGTTCATGGGGATGACTATTGCTACCATAATAGGCAGTGGCAATGATGTCTTCATCTGCAAATGGCAGTTGTGGTGCGCTCATGAATTCAACTCCTGCTTCTTGTTATTGTACTCAGAGAAAATCAGGCCGACAGTCGTCCCCAGTAAGTGGAGACATGCATACCGGACGGAATACCACAGCGCTGGCTTCTGAAGAAATTCCGTCCGGCTTATCTTAATAGTTTTTCAAGCCCGAATTCACGCAGACGATCATCCACAAAGTTTTTGATCGCCAGGGCATGATCCATCTTCAGTACGGTTTTCAACATCGCTCTGGCATCTGCAGAACTCACGGATCGAATCGCGCACTTGACAATTGGCAAACTGGTCGCGCTCATTGAAAGCTGATCGTATCCCATCGCCATCAACAGTATTGCTGCACCAGGGCTCCCGGCCATTTCACCGCAGATACTAACCGGCTTCTTCGCGGCTTTAGTGACGTCCACGATCTGCTTGAGCGCATGCAATACAGATGGATGGAAATGTTGATATAAACCAGCGACATGCGCGTTGTTACGATCAACAGCCAACATATACTGGGTCAAATCATTGCTGCCGACTGACAGGAAGTCGACCCGTTTGATAATTGCCTTGGCCTGGAATACGGCGGCCGGAACTTCAATCATGACGCCAACATCAGGCATATCCACCGCAACGCCTTCTTCAATCACTTCCTGGTAACACTGCTCTATTAAATGGAGTGCTTCATCTACTTCCAATATACTGCTGATCATCGGCAGCATGATCTTGAGTTCACCCTCTAACCCTTCATGCGCACGAATCATTGCCCGTATCTGTGCCAGAAATATATCCGGATGATCCAGCGTGACACGGATGCCACGCCATCCGAGAAACGGGTTCTCCTCCTCGATGGGAAAGTAGGCGAGTGATTTATCACCGCCTATGTCCAATGTCCTCATAGTGACCGGCAGAGGTGAGAATGCTTCCAGATGTTCCCGGTAGATTTTTCTTTGTTCCTCTTCAGTTGGGAATCGCTCAATCATCTGGAAATATACTTCAGTTCGATATAAACCTACCCCTTGAGCACCTCTGTCAAGCGACCTGAAGACGTCTGTTTTCAGTCCGGTGTTCACGCACAGCGTTACCTGATGACCATCGGGTGTTTCAGCAGGAAGATCTTTAAGCTCTGCCAATCCCCCTACCAGGGCTTGTTCTTCCAGCGCAATTTTCCGATAGGCTTTAATTTCAACCTTGCCCGGGTGGCAGATAATGCGGCCGCTGAAGCCATCCACAATCATGGGCTGCCCGTCGAGTATGCCAATCGGTAAATCCAAAGCGCCCATTACGGTTGGTAACCCGATCGCCCGAGCCAGAATGGCCACATGAGAATTGCTGGAACCCTGAATCGAGACGATTCCTGCAAGCTTTCTCTCCGGTACCTGGGCGATCATCGAAGGAGTCAGTTCTTCACCCACCAGAATGGTGTGATCCGGAAATTCTTCCGCTGTTCCTGCCGATAGTTGTAAATTTGCAAGCACTCGCTGGCCGAGATCGCGCACATCCGCTGCCCGTTCCTTCAGATAGATATCTTCCATGGCGTTGAAAGTTTCAACGTGCTTTTCTATCACCATGCGTAATGCGGTTTGTGACCAATAGCCTTCTTTGATTTTCCGGACGACTTCACCGCCAATCGCATTCTTGTCCAACATGTATAAATAGGCATCAAAAAGCGCCAATTCAGCCTTCGGCAGCCGTTCGTTCAGTTTTCCGGCTATCGATCTGATTTCTTTTCTCGTCGCGGTAAGTGCACTTCGAAACTGTTTTACTTCCTGATCGATGTCAGTCACCCTGCGCTCGGGTACTTTTTTCAGGTCCGCCCGGGGGAAAAGCACCCGAACAGTCCCAATGGCTATTCCTGGCGCGCCAGGAACTGCATCAAATCTGGTCGAAACGGGTGCGCTCTTTGCTAGCTGGTGTACTTCTACCATGGAACCCGTGGCTTTCGTGTGGGCAATCACACCCGAGAGCTGCGCTGACAGGGTGATCAGGAAAGCCTCTTCGCTCTCGTCATATCGGCGGGCTTGCTGTTGCTGAACAACGAGCACTCCGAGAACCGTTCTATGGTGGATGATAGGCACACCCAGAAATGATCGAAATGGTTCTTCTCCAACATCTGCGATGTGCAGATATCGAGGATGATTTTGTGCATCGTCCAGGTTGACAGGCTCAGCTCTTTCTCCCACCAGCCCGACCAGCCCTTCGCTGGGGTGAATTCGGACTTTCCCAACCGCATCCTTGTTCAGGCCTTCCGTCGCCATAAAAATATAGTGGCCAGATTCATCCAGCAGGTAGATTGTGCAAACCTGGGTGCCCATCGCTTTGGTCACTTGCGCCACTATGATATTCAGTGCACTCGGCAGATCCTGAGCGACATTAACCTCTAATACTATCCTCTTGAGGACATCCAGCATAAATCGTTCCCATTATATGTAGGGGGCTTACTTGGTCTGCTATGCAACCATGCACCTTGACAAGCCTGGTACCAATTCTTTCATGGCGCGCCGATATACATCACGTTTGAAGGAAACCACCTCTCCCAGAGGGTACCAGTAACTTACCCAACGCCACAGGTCGAATTCAGGCGTTTTTGATTGATGAAACTGGACTGCGTCATCCACATCCAGCATCTTGAGCAAAAACCATTTCTGTTTCTGTCCAACAAAACCTGATCCACCCTGTTTCAGCAATCGGCGCGGTAGTTTGTACCGCAGCCAACCTTGAGTGCATTTGATTATCTCCACACTGTCTTTGGTGAGGCCAATCTCCTCATATAACTCTCGGTATAAAGCCTGCTCCGGTGTTTCCTTCTGATTAATTCCACCCTGGGGAAATTGCCATGCGTCCTGCCCAATTCGCCTCGCCCAGAGCACCTGCCCTGCCGGGTTGGCCAGAATGATCCCAACATTCGGTCGATAGCCATCCGAATCTATCACCTTGGTTACCTCTTATTCGACTCATAATGACATTGTCTATGAAAGTACTGTCAGGGGCAAACGGTCAAAATGATGCTGCTGGAGAATACATTGTGCGGATGCTGCAATCTGGTCACGAACATTCCACCCTGCCGTGTCAGCGGGTAATGCTGATCTGGATCATATAAACTGTTACCCACCAGCCCTTCTCTACACGCCTCTGCCAGGTAGCTCAATGAATTATGAAGGTGATGCAGGAAACGACGGGTAGGAGTCGATCAGATCAGGAAATTTTGATTATACAAAATGAAACCTTGCACACTACTCGGGTTGACGGGCCTGCTTTTTATTCTGGTCGGCTGCGGCCAGGAAGGCGACCAGCCAGGTCGTGTTTTGAATACCGCACACCCTCCCCAAATCGAGGCTGAAGCTTTTTTCCAGGCTGCAAAAGAAACTGCGCTTGAGTCAGGAACTATTGTCGACCGTCTCAAACGAGCGGTGGCTGCATTTATCGAGCAACCGGATCAGGCCAATCTGGAAGTCTGCCGAGATGCCTGGCTACAGCTACACAATCTTTTTCTGGGTCTGGACTACTTCTTCTATGATGCACTGAAATCGAAGGAACTGCATGCACTGGCATTCAATATTCACGCCTGGCCTCTTGCCCCAGGCTTTATTGATTCGCTCCCTGAATACCCGGCAGGTGGAATTGTTAGTGATCTGACCCTGAATCTTAGCAAGGCTACACTTCGCGGCCAGCAAGCTGCTACATCGAGCGAAGATATTATCCTGGGTCTGCATGCGGTGGAATATCTTCTCTGGCAACGACCACTGGCTGATTTTCAGCCGGTCTTCGAATTGAGCGAGCAACAGATGAAAGATGGTTTACTCATTCAGGATCTAATCAATAATCGGCGCAGACGCGTATTGGAACTGATTACCGAAATACTTACCGATGATCTGCACTCTCTCGGTGCATTGCTTGTCTCAGGTCAGGAAAGCAGCGTTGAACTTGCTATCAATAATCCTATTTCTTCCATCAGAAGGGCATTGGACAATGCCGGTTACGAACTCAAGTTATTGAAATCCGCAGATTACCAGGCGCATTCGGAGTTTAGCCAATCCAGCCTGCAAAACATTCAATTCAGACTCCAAATCATTCAGAATTCATTGTCCGGCACCACCAATCTGGCCACTGTCTTGTCCTCAATGAATCGACCGCTGGCCGATGCAATTCAGCAGACCCTTGCCATTGCTTTATCGGAAACCACCAACCTGCAAGCAAACGATAGTGAGAGGCTGGAGAGATTGTTGGCAGCCATAAACCTGCTGAACCGACACATGGGAGAAGCGGAGCAGCTGTTCGCCAGAAAAGCTTCACAATGATTGTACTATCAGCCAAGTTCGCCAAATATACGGGCTGACCCGGAAGCGAGGTAACCTGTTAGAAAGCTGACCGTCGCATGGCTCAACAGATACCTTGTGACACAGCAGGGTTACTTTGTTTTCGGATTATTCCAGATATCGCAAGTGATTTTCCAGCTGCCATCCGATTGTCGTTGCATAACCCATATGTGCCTGCTGCTGGATCTGAGCGGTGTAGCATCGGATTCATTTTTGGGTCTCAGGTAACCATCAAGGCTGATTCTTGCAAATGCGATATCACCCGAAATCAGCACTTCATCGATCCTGCTGCGCTGATCGAAGCGGAATTTGCGGGTAAATCGGTAGAAAGATTTCGCTTCTTCAAGATACACGTCTTCCGAACGACTGGGCATCATCCAGCGGGCATCATCACTAAACAGGTCAAAATACGGGTCAAAATTATCCGACTGACTGATTTCCAGCGCTCTGTTGATCAACGCGACGACGGCTTCTTCATCCGTAATTGAATGCTTTTTGGCCGTGTGTACCATAAGAAAATCCCCACAAGTATCGACCAGGGAAACACATCTTACCCTAAATTCAGACTTGATGAACATTGCCGGGCGACGTCAGGCCAGTCTAATCACCCGTGTGCTTCGATCATTAGTATGTCTTCCGGCCCTGATACAGGGCGCAATATCCTGATGCGGAGGTTAGCCTGCACCAATAATGCATATTGCGGCAACGTTGCTAGTCGGTGAACCACCCAGATTATGAGTCAGCCCAATGCGGGGATCAGGCAACTGTCTTTCTTCCGCCCTGCCTTGCAACTGTAAGTACATCTCATACAGCATGCGTATGCCGGATGCACCGATCGGATGTCCAAAACATTTGAGACCACCATCGATCTGGCATGGTATTTGTCCATCCGCATCATAAAAGCCACCCATGACATCCTCAATTACACCACCTTCCGGGGATAGAAACAGATCTTCCATGGTGACCATTTCAGTGATTGAGAAGCAGTCGTGACACTCAAGCATGGAGACCTGATCGCGGGGTTTGGAGATTCCGGCTTCCTGATAAGCTTTCTGTGCAGCAATGCGGGTTGTGTGAAAATAGCTGCCATCCCATGAATTGTACGCGGCTTCCGAACCATTCGACAAAGATAACTGTAGGGCTTTGATCGTCACGATGTCTTTACCCATAGATTTAGCAATCTCCGGTGTCGTAACAATAGCCGCTGCTGCACCATCACTGACTCCACAACAATCGAACAATCCCAGCGGATCGGCAATCATGGGTGCATTGAGTGCTTGTTCCTCGGATATAGGCTTACGCAGATGTGCCTTCGGATTTTTGGCACCGTTGGCATGGCTTTTGACTGAAATGTGGGCAAGCGCCTGCTTTAGATCCCGTTTATCAATCTTGTGTTTGGCGCCATAGGCACTGGCTAATTGCGCGAAGTTACCTGGAGCAGAGCCATTGGCTGCCCAGAGTGGATTCAGGCTGCCCTGATCCATTGCCGGCAGACCACCATAACCAGTATCTTTCAGCTTCTCCACACCGAGCGCAAGAGCTATATCGCAGGCGCCACTGGCAACTGCATAGACAGCTCCTCTGAACGCTTCAGAGCCACCGGCGCAGTAATTTTCAACCCTGGTCACAGCGATGTTTGGTAGCCTGAGGGTTGTGGATAGCGGCAGCCCGCCTTTGCCTACATTGATATTTTCTATATGGGTCGAAAACCAGGCTGCATCAATTTGACTGGTGTCAATTCCCGCATCCTGTATCGCTTCTTCATAGGCTTCTACCATCAACTCTTCAGCACCCACGTCCCATCGTTCGCCAAATCGTGAACAACCCATGCCGAGTATTGCTACTTTGTCTTTGATTCCCGTTGCCATACGCGCCTCCGGTGTTTTATATATCAACTCAATCTATACTTTGATGGCTAAATGTCAAATCGGCACACCTTTCCAGAAATACCGAATAAAGCCACGTTTACGATCAAATTCCTTGATCCTGAATACCATTTTCACCTGGGTACCCACATCAATTTCACCGGGTGCAACATCGGTAATATCGGACATAAAGCGACCGCCATTATCGAATACAATCATTCCATAGTGGGATGGCGGATCCATGGTATAGGTTAAATAATCAGCTGACCAACTCTGAATTTTTCCTGATTCTTCTACAAATGAATAGGGTTCCTGGCTATGACTGGCATGACATTGCGGATTCACACAAATATCCTGGCGAGGAAACTGGGCGGTGCCGCACTGCTTGCATTTACCACCGATCAGGCCCATTAGCATATCGCGCTTGCGGTACAGTACTGTTAGTGCTGTTTTGCTGTCCTTCTCCGCCCGCATGCCTTTTTCAAGCGTAACCAGGTTGTTAAAAGCAAGAAACTTCTGGTAGTTACTTTCTTCCCTTCGATTTGCCAGACAACCGGTGATCCCATTATCAGGCCTAAAGTCTGCCAGTCGATCGGTGACACGAAACAGCATCACATCGCACCCCTGCCCGAATCCCACCAGCATCACTACGTCTCCCGGTTTGGCATCAGTCTCCAGCAGGTGCAACAGCATCACAAGTGCGTGTGCCGTACCGGTTTCACCACATTGAAGGTGCAGATTGTCGCGTATGACAGATTTGTCAATGCCGGAGTTGCTGGCGATACCCTGTACGGCTCTGCCAATTGTTGCTGGCATCACAAAGTGATTGATGTCTTTCGCAGCAATCCCGGTCTTCTTCAGTGCTTCACCAATCGTTGGCGGGACAATCTTCTGATAACCTTCATCCCGAATCCATCGTTCCTCCCACTGGTAATCAAATTCATTGTCGGCACCTCGAAAATGATCAACAAAGTCAACCGTCTTCGAGTGCCCACCAAGATAGTCCAGCAACGTGGCCTCAGTACCCACTCGAACTGCCGCAGCACCATCTCCAAAATTGAGTTCCTGTGGGCTGGCCGACTTGCTACGCCTGTGATCCGAGGCCACCACCAGTATATCTTCCAGTTGATCACCGGCGACTGCTGCCAGTGCCTGCAACAATGTTGAAGTTGCTGCCCGCTGTGACGCAGTAACATCCAGCACGGCAACATCTTCACCCAGACTCAGTGCGGCGCTCACGATGCCTGCATTTTGGCGGTCGCGGAATGGCATGGAAGTCGATGCAAAATAGATTGCCTGGGGATTCGTGCTACTGGCTTTCAAACAGTCTCTTGCTGCTTCAATGCCCATCGTGATCGCATCTTCATCCCAATTGCAGATCGCCCGTTCACCCTTGCCTTTAGCCGCAATCCCCGGATCGGACCACAAGTGAGCACCGGCAATTGCTGCGCGTTGCAATCGAAGTTTTGGTATGTATCCTCCGAATGATGTTATCCCTACCATTTACTTCATCCTTTAACTGTGGCGTGAAATCGTTATCATCCTACCAACAATACCTTTTTACAAGGTAACCGCTGGTATTCATTTCCGGGGTACAATCAATACCCTTCGAACTGCGGCTGTTTAAACGTCAGGCACCAGATGAGGGTCCGACTTTGTCCAATGAAATTCTACCCAAACAGGCTCGAGTTGTTATCGTCGGTGGTGGCATAATCGGGACCTCCATTGCTTACCCCCTTGCGCATCTGGGGTGGCAGGATCTTGGGTTGCTCGAAAATGGCCAGCTTACCCGTGGTAC
>CAZNFE010000084.1:0-9431 GCA_964571945.1 uncultured Pseudomonadales bacterium | reverse complement strand
CTGCTGCGGCCTGCTCTGCTGCGGCCTGCTCTGCTGCGGCCTGCTCTGCTGCGGCCTGCTCTGCTGCGGCTTGTTCTACCGCTGTCTGTCCGGGCAACAATTCAAGTGCAACAACTCCGGAATCTGTGCCCGCATTCTTTCCAGGCGTACCGCCAGCATCTAGCAGTGGATCATCAACCCCATCCGCTACCGTCAATACTGACTGCAATGAACCGGAATCAAGCCAACCTTCGCTCCCTTTACCGGTCCGAACCCTGATCCACTGACCCTGTTGTTCGATTTCAACAACCTCAGCCCCTGTCTTGATGCCGACTACCGCCCCGGACGAGATGTCCGGCGCTGTTCGCAGCGTCGAGTTACCGATCAGCCGGTAAACATCGCCTTCGGCTGCAAATAACAGGCTGGCTCCTGCCCATACCATGACAGGCAGTAGAAACGCCGGAGCCAGATTTCGAATACGTCTCGCCATACTTAATCTTTCCACCTGTAGGAAACACCCAAGCCAACAGATGTCGATTTCGGCACGTTACGTCCAATAATGGCCTGAGTCGCACGCGCGCTCATCGACAAGCCTCTTTTCCCCTGGAATGCATGCGAATAGCCAAGCTGGATCAATGTCTGATCTGAATTGGTCGCGGCAGGAATAACTCCTCCCGTACTCGGTGTAGCAAAAATTGTTCGCTGGGCACCATGATTGGCAAATCCGAAATGGTTGATAAGGCTGATTTCGGCGAAATCACCGGTATTCTCAAAGTTGGTATTGGTAAATGCATATTGAAGCGTCACAAACGAACGGAGCGCATTACCCTTTGAAGCGAAGAAGTATTCAATCTGACTACCGGCTTTCCAGCCCCATTTACGCGAGTACATACCGAAGCGGGACATACCTCGATCATCCGGCGTCGAGGAAAACTTAACGCCAAGCCCCACTCCCCACGCTCCGCGTCCAATCCGCGAAGGATTTTGATTGTTATAGCCGGTCGGAATGGTCGTGAACAATTCCCAGGCAGCATTATCTTTATAACTGCCGGGGAAGCGGGTGCGAACACCCATCGTTATATCACCAAATCCGGCATTTCTTCCACCCAGGAGAACCACCTGCGGCTTCCACCCACCATTTGCACGCAAACGTCCTGGAATAATTGTTTGACCACAGCGCCGATAGCCGAGGGTTGTACTTGCAAAAACAGTATGAAAATAGTTCCAGCCATACTCATAACCGGCGACGAAGTTGAGATCACGCGCTTTGCAGAATGAAGGAATCAGGTTTCGTTGCCTATCCCAATAGTTGTTCGAGAAGGAAGCAGAAAGATCTCCGCTTACTTGCTCTTCACCTTGGGCCAGCATGCCAACGCCGGCATTGGAAATACCGGGGATACCCATCAATATGAACAACATTACCGGCAATTTCATTCTGAATATATTTGGCCAATTCAACTGTTCCATTCCCTACCCCCTATTACCCCAAAAATGAGCAATCACCTGCTCAGCCGGCTTATTTTGTGGCGTATAGTCGGCATCTCTATATCCACCTGCCCGGCTGTCGCTATACCACGCCCAGATATAGAGCGCATCGACCCACGGCTTGTCCAGCACCTGTAACCAGGTCTCGATTGCATCGCTTTGCACCTCGAGATCGACACGAGCATGTTCCAGCCCCTGCCATTGCCAGGGATGCTCCGAAGCACCTCTCGCCGACGGCATTCCCACTTCCAACACCCAAATCGGTCGTTTGTAGCCTGCTGCCGTATCCTGCAACGCGTCTGCCGCCCGATTGGCTCGTGTTACCATCTCGTCTCGGTCCCCGCTTCCCAATGCCGGGTAGAGGGTCACCGATACCGCATCCAGCATGGACCAGTAGGCAAAATCTTTTACACCTTCAACGTTCTGTGCTGCATAGGTCACCCGTCCGTGAAACACCTGCCGCACCTGCCCGATCAATGCCGGCCAGTCAACTCGACCAGCAGCCCGATTCAGCTCGGTTCCGATCACAAACGCATGCACACCCTCTCGCTGGGCCAGTCTGGCACACTCCACTATTTGCCGGGAGTAGCTACTGAACCACGCCGACCAGCCAGCCTGATCATGATGGTCAATCTCACCGGCCCATGATCCCGGGACCAGCATTTGCGGTTTCACTGTCACCTGCATCCGGTATTGGTGTGCATACCTGATTGCTGCCACCAACTGCGCTTTGGTCACGGCATCGGAATACCTGACATCCAGTGATTGAGCGCCATCCTGTTCAAGGAACGGCACCAGAACCACCGCATTCGCACCCACCTCTTTCATCTGCTGAAATGACACTCTCGCCTTCGGGTCGGTCCAGGCGAGATTGCGATGTTGCAAGGCAGTAAAACCATGCGCCATCGACTGATTCTGCAGCACAGGACCACTGGCACAGCCAGTCAGCATCACAAGCATCGACATCAATATCGCCCGGAACATCTATAAGCCCCTTTTACGGTAGACACGCCAATCTTCATGATCGTAAACCAGCCTGAATCCTTTCAGGCCATAGTCATAGAGATGAGGGTGACGGAGATTAATCCAGTCCCGTGTTCCGCGTAATGTATGCGGCTCCGGTACCACGATCTGTTCGACTTCGGGAATACGCTCGCGCATGGCAACCTTGAAGTCGTTGGAATGGGAAAGCAGCAGCCCCTTAGCATCCCCGCGAGCAACAATGGCCCGATAAGCACTGCGTTCATAAACCATCGTTTCGTAACGATTATGTTTCAGCCATAGGCCAAGTTGCAAATCGCCATCGCGTGCCGGGTCAATCTTCTGGGATTCACCCTGAATCGCATGCATCCACTGCTTCATTTGCGGTGTTCCGGTTTCTGCAAATATCCACCATCCCCCCACAATACTTACAAGCATGAACACTACGAGGAAGGCAAATTCCCGACGTGTCTGCATCTGCACATAGGTGAGTTCGGCCATCAGGCCTGCACTGATCAGCGTGAGGATTTCAAATGGATGCGTCAGAAAAGCCTGACTCGTTGCAATAGCGATCGCGATCAACGGATGCAACAGCAATACAAATGTAGCACGGAATCGGTAGTTATTATTCAGGGTATCCAGCAGCAGGTAGATCGACACCGGATAGGCCACCAGCATATAACCGGTTGCGGCAAGCAGCGGTGCGAAAAACTGACCGCTATAATCCAGAAGCCATGGATAGTCGAAAGAGTTGAGCATGCCCCCCAGGAACATGGAATCCGGATTGCTAATAAAATGCAGGAATGAGCCCTCAAACACCCAGTTCAAATAGCCCCATGTCGCCACTGCGAATGCAAACGGCGTACCCACGATCAGATAAAGACTCATCGGCGACACCATGATGGTTCGGATCGGGGCAATCACAACCAGGAGCGGAATCAGAGCCACAAAGATAAAGATCGCCGATGTATCAATAAAAAAGTAGAACACAAAAACGACGGCCAGCATGATATAGGAGTGCAGGTCATGATCAGAAATAATATGCTGCGAAGCGCGATATAGCAGATAAAAGGCCACCATACTCAAAGCAACATGACTGCCCGATGTCGCCGCCCAAAGGAAACCCGGGTGAGCTATCAGCAGCAGCCCCAACAGCAACATACGACGGTTACTGATCTCCACATCCTTGAGATCCCGGCTCCACATAAACAGCAGGAATACCGCAGTCATTACTGACAGCACATATGGTGCAGCCCCGGTGTCCAGGCCAGGGATATAATAAAACGGAATCAGCAGATAGAGCGGCAAATGCGGCAACAGGAACGTAAGGTTCTCCAGCACCACTCTGTCGGCACCCAGAGTTCCCTCCACAATAGACCAACGCATCATCGCATCGTCATACAGGAAACCGTTATAAAGCGCCCAGATGGTGATCATCGACAGCAGTATGAGCGCCGATAAAACGAAGATGGTACCTTCCAGACTCTGAGTAATTCTGCGCCTCATTGGTTTGCACCCGCCGCTTTCGGACGCTTGCTATCCAGTGAATCCGCAGCCACATCATGGGTCACCTGGAATGAAGTCAGTCCATGGTGCGTCTTTTCCCAGTAGAAAGGATTGTGGATCAGCTGCCAGAAGCCTTTGTATCCGGCCCATGACTGCAACAGCCAGTAGAACGGCACAGTCAGCGACCATGGAATCAAGGCAAAATAACGCCGTTTGAAGCCGCTTAGCATGAACAGATAGATCAGGAAACCATTGGCAATCAACAGATTGAAAAGCGTAATGTAGAGTACAAAAGGCGGGAAATAGGGATCAAAAAATGACGTACTGGTAAACAACCAGAGCAAATACATCAGGAACAGGAATGGCGTAATCAGGGCGCTGAAAATCGTGCCGCCGATAAAGAACTGGAAGCCCCAAAAGCCGACATGGCCCAGCTTACGATAGAGATCAATCGGACGGCGCATGTGCACCAGATAGCTCTGCATATAACCTTTCAGCCAGCGTGAACGCTGACGAATCCAGTTCGGAATCGAGTTATTCGCCTCTTCAAATGTGGTCGAATTCACCACACCCACACGGTAACCAGCCTGGGTCAGCCGCACGCCAAGGTCGCAATCCTCGGTCACGTTATAGGGGTCCCAGCCATCCATCTCACGCAGCACATCCATCTTAAAGTGGTTGGATGTGCCGCCCAGAGGAATCGGAATACGTAGCGCATCCAGTGCCGGCAAATAGAAATCGAACCACAACGAGTACTCCATGGTAAACATGCGCGTCAACCAGTTCTCGGCCACATTGAAGTAGTTCAGGCGTGCCTGGATCACTGCCGTATTTGCAGGCGCCTTCCTGAATGCGATCACCGCCTTCTTCAGCTGGTCGGGTTCAGGCGCATCTTCGCCATCATAAATGGTCGCCAGCTCACCACGACAGAAGTGCAATGCGTAGTTACATGCCTTCGGTTTGGTCTTGGGCAGTGATTCGGGCACACGGATAATCTCGAAAATACCTTCCAGACCAAGTTCCTTGGCCTTCTCAATCGTCTCATCATCGTCTTCCTCAAGGATGAGCTTAATATCGAGCTTGGAGAGCGGGTAATCGAGAGATCGTAATGCCTGGGCAATATTCGGAAGCGTTGCTGCCTCATGGTACATCGGCAACAGCACCGAATAGACCGGCAGGCTGCGCTCATCCAGGTCCAGCACCTCCTCGTCGGTCACGAGGTTATCGAATTGGCGATCCCCCCCCACCCAGGTCAGCACCATACGCAGCATGAAATTCAGCAACAGGAATACACCTACACCTACATTTAACGCCACAAGCGATGCAATGGGCCATAATGTCAGAGCGATGACACTGATCGTCACCCAGATAAACAGAAACACCAGCTGACGGACAGTAAACACTTCACTGGCAGAATATTGCGGCTGCTCATTTGCCAGCTCATGCACAGCTTTTTCCGTATAGAACTGATTACCGATTTCCTGCAGCAACCAGATAATATCGAACTTGGAAGTAATGACGAAATCAAATGGCTCAGCCACCACTTCTGACACCTTGACCAGAAGATCGGGGTTAACGTCCACCACAGCCACCCTGAGCAGTCCGTTTTCACGGCGCCATGGTACAAACAGGTTTTCCGAATAAACTGAGAGTTTCTTCGGGTCGAGCAGACTTTCGTCAATTCGTTCGTTGAGCAGGTTCACGTTCGGCTTATCGAAATGATTGGCCAGAGCCTGCCCCATCGCAATGGGTTTAACCCACCCCTTGGCCAGAATGATATCGCCAAGACGGGTTCCCCAATATCCCTGTGAGCGGATTGCTTCTTCCAGCTGTTCTTCAGAAATCAAATTCTTCTCGACCAGCAGGTCGCCAATGCGGCCAGTGCGGAATTGGTCGGTCAAAGCTTCATAGAGCTGGAATGTCGTCAGCCATCCTCTCGCCAGGATAATATCTCCCAGCCGGACACCTGTGGCCTTTTGTTGTTCGAGCGCATCCTCGAGTTGTTCGTTGCTGATGAGCCCACGGCTCACCAGCAACTCACCGATACGAGGTTTCGCGCCCTCTACCGGCTGATTCATACAGCCGGTTACCTCTTCTCATCAAGATGATCCAGCGAATCAGTCGGCTGCACCGTTTGATCCTCATACATATCCGATGTCGGCGAACCCTGCATGCGATCCACATCTGCCTGATAGAGCGCATCATCCTGCTCACGCGCCAACTTGTTGGCTCGAGACATACGATAGAGGTAAACAACAACCATGGTCAGCAGGAACCACAACAGCACCATCAGCCAGAAGCGGTATTTACCCAGCACGTCAAACCAGTCTTCCACATCCGGGTAATAGACCTGAGCCAGGGTCGGCTCATTGCTGTCCAGCGTCTTCACAACACCATGGTTATCGATGAAGGCGATATCATCTTCAGCCAGCTTCAGGCGCTCCATCGGAGGCTTTGTACTGT
This sequence comes from uncultured Pseudomonadales bacterium, assembly GCA_964571945.1. Lineage (GTDB taxonomy): Bacteria > Pseudomonadota > Gammaproteobacteria > Pseudomonadales > Azotimanducaceae > JASJXV01. Next base: position 3,017 of record CAZNFE010000084.1, on the reverse strand, counting down.
CAAACTTGGCCAGAGATGGAACCACCCACAGACCCGAGGATGAACCTGCCCGGGCAATTTCTGCGACTGTGATATTGTCGAGATTATCGACATCAAAGTAGGAGTCACCCGAGGCCGTCACGATCTTCACATGCCCCTGGTCGAAGCGCATCGGTGCCTCAACAGAATCACCCAGCTTGAAGCGACCAATCGCCACAAACGGATTGGCTGGATCCAGAGCTGCACCAGTATCAACAAACGTCAGCCGGCTGTGGTCGATCAACAGCGGGAAATCAGATGCCAGGCGCGCCATCAGATGCAGTGCAACTTCCGGATGGTCGAGATAACCATTGTCGACATAGGTATCAAAACCATGCAGGAAGTAGCGCGAAAGATCAGCAAACTGACGCGGTGCATCGCCCTCTTCTTTCTTCACCACCAACGCGCTGTCGGGCAAAATCTGAACAAAGTCGTGCGGCATGACACCCTGGCAGTCGCCGGTTTCAATATCATGCTGGACGACAATACGAATTTCGTTGAACTGTTTCTGATATTCGCTCGGCAGATTCACAGTGAACGGCTGGCTCACGCCGGTATTCTCCAGACGCATCGACTTCACCAACACATCGTTGAGGAAGACATACATCTCATAGGTTGGATCCTTCTCCCAACGAACCGGTGCCACAACATTCAGCTTAAGGAAGTCCGGGCGTGTACCCAGCGGCAATGAAAACGGATTGATCACGGTCTGCCAGGTTGCCTCGCGAGTCAGGAACCTGGATTCGGTATCCATACCCAGCTTGTTCAGCGGCAGTGAGAAGTAACCAGCATCGCTTTCGGTGCCCACCTCGGTATAACGGAAGGTTGTATCGGGACGGAACACCCGATATTGCTGACCGGCGGCAATTTCACGCCAGGACTCATTGAGCAGGTAAATCGGCTGCACATCGTACGGATCGGTCACAACCAGCGCTGTACGGTTCGGCATATGCAACAGCGACAGGTTGCTGATCTCATCGACAGCACCACCGGTATCGGTCATGGCTTCGCCGCTATCCAGCTTCAGTCGCTGGCTTGAAACCAGAGCCTGAATCGACTGCTTGGCACCAACAATAATATCACCAACTTCCGGCAGGCGGGTCAGATGCACGCGTTTGCCGCCATCCACCAGCAGTGACATCAGTGACAGAGTGGAAGCGAACTGCCCCTTGCTCAGCGCCCCTTCCGGCAGAGAGATCGTCACATCCTGAGGCAGCATGCGCCATGCATCACGAATGGATTTATTCAACGGCTGATATTTAACCTCAAGCCAGGAACCCGGCTCGATATGCATAAAGATATCACTCAGACGCTCATCAAAGCAGCGGTTATCGGTAATCGGCAGGGTAGCATTGATTGTTACCTTGACCAAACCACCACGGAATGCGGAAGCCGGGATCTCAACATCCAGAGCATGGCGCTCGGAATCCGGTGACAGGTTGACCTGGCTATAGGGAACATCGTTAATATTAACTCGCGCATTGGCCAACTCGAGCAGATTCGGGGAAGTACGGTAAAGCAGGTGAAAAGTACCGCTGGTAATGCGGGAATCCATCGGCGCATCAAAGAAAAAGGTGCGAGCATGAGGGACTGTTGCACCTTCAAACAACGAACCCTTGCTATAACCAATGTCAGCCAGAGTCACACGGCGTGTAACGGATACATCTGCGTAGTCATGAATATCCGCTTCGGGTTCGGCAAGCTTGGAATTCGCGACCACTTTCCTGTGCGTCATCTTCGCCAGGGAGATGCGAACCTCGCTTTTCGTCACTTCAGCCTTCGGGGCCGGTGCTTTAGCCACTCTGGTTTTCTGTTTCTTTTTAGCAGCCTTCGCACCAGATTGGCTCACGCCCGACCTGTGCACCCAGCCCTGAACACCATTGCTTTTGACCGAAACAAGAATCCAGGCACCCTGCCTGTCCAGCTCAACCAGCTGATCCTTCTGCTTCAAGGTAAGACGCTGACCATAGGAGCTTGAAGGCCCTGCATGTAGTGATATCGCCTGTCTGGAGACCTCCAGTCGATCGCCATTGGCAGCTTCTGCCTGAGGCATAGCTGCAACCGCTAACGCCACAATCAGACAAGCTGAAAGCACCGCGCCTTTAAGTTTTCTAGCAAACAAAAAATTGTTTCGCATGATTCCACCCCAATGTAATAACGCTTCGCGAACCTTCCCCCAGGCACACGTAAGACCCAACTGCCGGACGGTAGCCCGTTAAAAAATATTAATCAAGAAAAAGCCAAGTGAACTCACCCGACTTATACCATTGTTTTTTTAATGAAAAAACGCCCCTTGCCTCAAACCACTGCCAGCTATCACGGCAAAACTTCTGACACCCTTCGATGTGTGAGAAAACCCTCAGATAGAAAAGCAACAAAGGCACCCCATCTGGAGTGCCTTTGTCAGCTTGAATCTGGCTCCCCGAGCAGGACTCGAACCTGCGACATATGGATTAACAGTCCACCGTTCTACCAACTGAACTATCGGGGAAAATTTGGAGGCCGAACCGTAAGGAGCAGTTTGGGTGCTGTCAATATGTGAACTGCATCAAATTTTATTCGCGCCTGTACTGATACGCTTACCCTGTTTAAATCACCGAAAATATTACAGGCAAGAATAATATCAGACACGCATCCTCACTGTCATCAAGACTTCGGCATTCAATCATTTCTCTTGCAAGATTATTCTGTCGAGCTACTGCCGCTATCCCTGCGGACCGCCGTTATAACAGCTTTCCAAATTACGTCTGCGATTCATAAAACCGGGATATACAATCCAACAACCAAGATTGATAAGCATTCATTTATAAAGCGTTTATAATCTTCGCAGCTCAAAATATGGGACACTTACTGCCTTTTATTACCCATTTATGGGCAACCCTATCCGGCCATGATCGGCCGATTTTTGCCGTTCAAAACAATGAAATAGCAAAATGTTTTATCCAGGCTTGTTGTCCTTGATTGTCCGCCAGTGCCCCATGAGAAAAGAAAAAGGGCCT
>CAZNFE010000083.1:0-9462 GCA_964571945.1 uncultured Pseudomonadales bacterium | reverse complement strand
GATCGGGAGCCCCTCAAAGGGGCTGATGATCGATGAAAGCGAACAGATCGCAGCACAACATCTGGTTGACGATACCCTTGAATGGACGCTGATAATCTCCCCGGCAACGGTCAACAATCGGGACGTTATATTACTCTCGAGAACTTGGACTTCAGGCGAGCAGACTTCATGTGACCATCGAACAGCATGCAAATGTTGCGAATGAGCAGCCTGCCTTCGCTGGTCACACGGATAACGTGACCATCCTGGATTACCAGGCCATCATCCATGAGAGGTTTCAGGTCGGCCAGTTCTGACGCAAAATAATCTTCAAACACCAATCCGAATTCGGTACTTACTGCCTGCAGATCGAGCTTGAACTGACAGATCAGTGACATGATCACGCGTTTTCGAATCAGATCATCGTGATTGATATGTAGCCCCTGGAAAACCGGGATATGCTGTTCATCGATGCGCTGATAGTATTCATCGGGAGTTTTGAAATTCTGGCTGTAACTGGTACCTATCTGGCTTATTGCAGTAATTCCCATCGCCACCATATCGCAATCTGCATGGGTCGAATAACCCTGGAAATTCCGATGCAGCGATCCATTCTCCAGTGCTTGCGCCAGTTCATCTTCCGGCTTTGCAAAATGATCCATACCGATGTAGACGTAACCGGCCGAGCCAAGCTTCTCAATGCATAGCTCAAGAATATTCAGCTTTTCTTCGGGAGCCGGGATGTCCTCCTCGTGGATCTGTTTTTGTGTCTTGAAGCGCTGAGGGAGATGAGCGTAGTTGTAAATCGAGATTCGATCAGGGTCCATGCGGATAATCTTGTCCAGAGTGAGGCGAAAAGATGCAACGCTTTGATGCGGCAATCCATAGATTAAATCTACACTGATCGAGTGGAAGCCCTCTTCGCGCGCTTTCACTATTGTCTGGTAAGTCTGTTCCTCACTTTGAAGCCTGTTTACAGCCAATTGAACCTTTGGATCAAAGTCCTGAATACCCATGCTAAGGCGATTGAATCCGAGCGACCTGAGCAGACTAATACGGTCGGTACCTACCGTCCTGGGATCGATCTCAAGGGAGAATTCACCCTCATCATCGTTTCTGAGCTGGAAGCTTCGAGCGATGTGTTGATACAGATCAGTCATCTGCTCATCGTTAATGTAGGTAGGAGTCCCACCTCCCCAGTGCAACTGGGACACATAGCGATCGGGCTGGAACATTTTAGCCTGCAGATCAATTTCGTGATGCAGATGTTCAAGGTAGGGAATTGCGCGACGCTTGTCTTTTGTGACTATTTTGTTGCACGCACAGTAATAACAAATCGTGTCACAAAACGGCAAGTGGAAGTAGAGCGATAAATCCCGATCCTTGCGTGTCGATCTTTCGATTGCATCCCGATAGTCAGAATCGTCAAATTCAGTGAACTCAAGAGCGGTGGGATATGATGTATATCTAGGCCCCGTAACGTTGTATTTCTGGATGAGATTGAGGTTGAAGACAGGATTTTCCATGAATGCGAGCACTTATGTTAGTGTAGATGTTAGTGTAGAAGATTACGTGTAGAAGTATGAAAGAGCTGCTACGCGGCTAATTGTACTTTGTGTAATCCTTGATATGTATTGATTTCGCTCAGTACAGTGGGATTTCTGGATTCCACCAGCGTTTAACCAGTGTGGGAAGATAGCAACTGCCGGTGCCTATACCAATGACATTAGTCAAGCCAAGGTCAAATAGTGGCCGGAGCAGATGTATAGCTGCCGTACTCGGGAGGATGCACCGGTATATCAAGCATCACGTGGCGCAATAGCTAAATTGTACTGAATTGATCTGAGTCATATCAATAATGGCCGATTCGCTAAAAACTTGTAGTGATCCTGAACTTGAGCCATTCCATGAATAATCTTGAAGAAGTATTTGAAAACAGTTACCGCAGAGTGGTTGGTGATGGCGTTGGTATTGACGAGAAAGGGAGAGTTTTCTTCGGTAAATTTTACGAAAATTTTCTGGCCAGCTCCGATCAGGTAGAAAAAATGTTTGCTCATACGGATATGGATCAGCAGGTCAGGATGTTACAACGCTCAATGTTCCATATGATCAGCTTCTATGTGTCAAAACAGGAGGACAATTACCTGGAAGGCGTAGCAGAGTCACATAGTGCAAAACAACATAATGTATCGCCCGACCTGTATGACTTATGGCTCGAGTCTTTAATTAAAACGGTTACCGAAGTTGATCCGGAATTTGATGATACGGTAGGTCTTGCGTGGCAGTTAGCTATGGCACCGGGTATTGTGTATATGAAGTTTCACTACGACAGGTAGTAGGAAAGCCAGGCAAGCTACGAGCTCATAGCTTCACTATACGTGTCAGTCAGTCCCATGGGGAAACTGACACATATAACAAATCGGTTGTCTAGTTGGTCTGGCTGGCGAAGAAAGCTGCAACATTTTCGATGTCAGCGTCTGTGAGTGGTTTAGACATGGGGCTCATGAGCGGATCAGCTCTGGTTCCATCTCTAAATGCCTTCAGTTGCTTGATCATATATGATTCTTTTTGTCCGGCGAGATTAGGCCAGAGATCGTTGAAACTCACGCCGTTCGCACCATGACACGCCGCACAAAGGGCGGATTTCGCTTTTCCAGCAGCTACATCTCCAGCCATTGTAAATTGCGAGAATACGAGGGCTGCGAATATAAACAGCCAACCAAATTTCGTGGGCATAGCGTGCTCCTTAAGTGGTAGAGTTGGGTGGATAAAGCTCAATTCCGACACAGATATACTACCGCATCTGACAGAAGGGAACTTAATGCAAATCAATTCAGTTGCCGATTAAAACAGAATTCCGGACTAAATTAAACTTTAGTTTCGCGTGCATCTGAGCTTGCCGTCCGGGTTGTACAATCAATTCTCGAAGGGTCTGGTTGCTGTTGGCACCGATCGCGACAAAATCGTCAAAAGAGCATGGGGATTGGTGGTAAATGTAAGCCATTTAGAGCAGAATCTTCCGACATCTCGCACAGGCCGTATGTTCTGCATGCAAGCAGGGATGTTGACAGGGTACATCCAGCGGATCTATGTCGGACAGCGCGGAACAGATCCGGGTATTGATGCTTGATTCAGGCGAGCTAAAAAACCCGAATGCAGTGCTGGTCAAACAAGCAAATACATAAGGCGAATAAATGGGAAACAAACTGGGCAAGGATCGAGCAATAGTTATCTGGTTATTGGCGGTCTGTCTGACCATATTTGTAATGGTCGTAGTCGGGGGCGTAACCAGGTTGACCCATTCAGGGCTGTCGATTGTGGACTGGCAGCCGATCATGGGTACCATCCCTCCTCTCAGTGAAATGGAGTGGCAGGAAACGTTTGATGTTTACAAGCACTATCCAGAGTATCAAACAGTCAATCACGGTATATCTCTGGCTGAATTTAAGTCGATCTTTTACTGGGAATATGGCCACAGAGTTCTGGGCCGATTGATCGGCCTGATATTTTTTCTGCCGTTTTGCATATTCTTCATGCAGAATAGATTCGATGGCGGCATGAAGATCAAGATGACAGGGGCATTCATGCTGGGGGGATTGCAGGGATTAATGGGCTGGTACATGGTGCAAAGCGGCCTGGTAGATGAACCGAGGGTTAGTCACTATCGGCTGGCTGCACACCTTGGATTTGCCCTGTTCCTGATGGCCTATTTGTTTTGGATGGCGTTGGGGATTGTTTCCAGGGGATTTCCTCCGCAGCAGAAGGTAGCTAGACCGGTCACCCTAATGAAATTGATATGGTTTTTTATGATTGTGCTTATTGTGCAGATTATGTATGGCGCTTTCACAGCAGGATTGAGAGCTGGTTTCGGTTACAATACTTTCCCCTTGATGAACGATCAGTGGATTGCTGATGCAGTGGGCATGATGACACCTGGTTGGTTAAACCTTTTTGAGAGCGGTGCAACCGTTCAGTTCATTCACCGATGGCTGGGTATCTTTACGGTTATTCTGGGTATATCCGTCTGGGTGTATTCATTTTTTGTCCAACTGCTGGATCGTCAAAAATGGGGGATTAATATATTGCTGGTGATCGTGCTTACACAGTTCTTGTTGGGAATTGGAACGCTGATATATGGTGTGCCCATTCATCTTGCCAGTTTGCATCAGGCAGGTGCATGCGTGCTGTTGCTGGTGACCGTTTATGTCGCATTTTCTCTGGGTGCAAAGGAAAACGTGTATTAGCACCTCCTATGGGCGTAACTTAATACCTGGCGCCATCCGGCAACTGGCCAGTGACGCGGTAAATCAGTTAGATATATATACAGGAAAGCCTGTTTGTGAAAGTTTGCATCGGTCAGATTAATACCACTCCCGGAGATTTTGAAGGTAACTTCAGGAAAGTTCGAGCTGGAATTGATACAGCGGTTGCTGATGCGGCTAACTTGCTGATCTTTCCTGAATTGTGTCTGTGTGGTTATCTGAGTCAGGATTTAATCTACCATCCCGCCTATGTTGGACGAAATCTGCATTATCTGAATCTTGTAAAGGAGTACGGGTTTTCGAAAGATCCGGAACTTGTCGTATTGGTCGGTTATATCGATCGATCGGGATCAAAATCGGGGAAGCCGTTTGCGAATAAGGCAGCTGTAATCCGTGGGGGAAAAATAGAGCTGACCTACCAGAAACAGCTGTTGCCGTATTATGATGTATTTGACGAACTGAGATACTTCGAACCGGGAACGAGTCCATCGGTATTCGAGGTAATGGGTCAAAAAATCGGTATCACGATTTGTGAAGATCTGTGGAATGACAAGGGCTCTGACGATTACAATTATGCTGATAATCCGTTGCAGAAGTATCGGTCGGCGGGAATCAATACCATCGTATCCCTGAATAGCTCACCATTTATTCGGGATAAAGTATGGGATCGAGCGCAGAAAATTGGCGCCAGTTCAGAAGACGGGATGACGATTATCTATGTTAACCAGATCGGTGGACAGGATGAATTGGTCTTCGATGGACAGAGTTTTATCGTTAGCAATGGCAACCTTCTATATCTCAATCGTGAACGACTGGCGGATTCCTGCGAAACCGTGGATCTGGAACGACAGCAGCCAATTCTAAAACACGTAAAATCTTCGAAAAACAGGCAATCTGTTATCGATATGGGTTGTTCGGTCAGGGACATGCTGGTGTTGTGCCTGCGTGACTACACTGCTAAATCAGGCTTTGATGAAGTGGTTCTTGCATCCAGTGGCGGAGTGGATAGTGCGCTGGTTTGTCTTCTGGCCGTGGAAGCTATTGGCGAGAAGAACGTTCATGCCCTCCGTATGCCATCCAGGTACAGCAGCCAGCATTCCATAGATGATGCATTGAAGCTGCATAGAAAACTGGGATGTTGGGACTACATCGTACCAATCGAACATGCTGATCTGGTTGACAGGTTGAATAACCATTTTGCAATACACGGCGATAGTGACAATAATCTTGTTACAAGCAAGATGGCTACCGGTCAGTACAACCCGGTTGCAGATGAAAATATCCAGGCGCGCATCAGGGATCTGTATGTGATGCATTTTAGCAATGCCTTTGGTGCGATGCCTCTGTCTACAGGCAACAAGACCGAATCAGCCTGTGGCTACTATACTCACTTCGATATGAACTTCAGTTTTGCGCCAATCAAGGATCTCTATAAGTACGAAGTAGTAAAAATGGCACGTGATGATGAACGTATTCCAGCGAGTATCTGGCAGAAACCGCCCAGTGCCGAGTTGGCAGTCGATCAGGTGGACGAAGAAAACCTGCTGCCCTACGCGATGCTGGATCCAATCGTAAAGTCCTATATTGAGGACTACATCAGCACGTTTAGCGGTTTCCAGGAGTGGGTAATGAAGCAGCCAGGGTGGCAGGAGATTTCATCTGATCGGAACCGGTTGCAGCGCTGGTTATCAACATCTGGTGCAAGCCAGGATTACGCGAAGATCACCAGATTGATTGGCTTGATGGAATATAAGAGAAGGCAAACATGTCCGGGAACCAAAGTATCCAGAGTGGCTTTTGGAATAGGTCGTAGAATTCCCATCGTTGAAAAATGGAGTTGATCCTGGCGTCACAATCGGATTCCCCTGGCCGCCAGCGGAGTTACTCATCGATATAGGCAGTGATTTATCATGCTAGAAATGTTGTGATCGCGGCGGGGTTATGAGATATCGCAACCAGCACGATATATGTGAAAACAACGATTGAAGAAATGAAAGCAATTATTTTGATTCGTTTGGTTCGTCCCCGCTTCAGCGCAATCGTGCCCAGAATAATATAGATCACCAGGGCAAATAATTTGGCGGTCAACCAACTGTTAAGGAATGGATATTGTTCCAGGATCACCGTAAGTAGCAGAGCGCTGGCCAGGAGTACCGTATCTACAATATGTGGCAGGATGCGAACGATTGAAATCTGCAATTTAGAGCTATCCGTTAACATCCAGAAACCTCTCACGACAAAAAACGTCAGCGACATAATTGCACAGCTGACATGGGTGAGAAGAATCGAAAAATACAATTCATCCATCGATTACATTCCTTAGCAATACGGGTGTCTGCATAACGGGTAATTCGGTTATGATTAGGATAACGATTTTTAATGTCAGTTGGGATTTTTAGGATTGTTTATGGTTCGTAAAAACGCATTCTATGCTCAATCAGGCGGCGTGACAGCTGTCATTAACGCCACAGCCTGTGGTGTCATTGAATCAGCAAGAGAACACAGAGACAGGATTGGTAAAGTGTATGCCGGGAGCAATGGTATTGTAGGTGCTCTGGCTGAAGAGTTAATTGATACCAGCAGGGAAACAGCACGGACTATCTCTGCACTCCGGCATACGCCAGGCGGTGCATTCGGATCCTGCAGATACAAGTTGAAATCATTAGTAGAGAACGAAGCCGAATACCTTCGCCTGATAGATGTATTCAAGGCACACGATATTGGTTATTTTTTTTATAATGGTGGCGGTGATTCGCAGGATACTGCGAACAAAGTAGCTCAATTCAGTGCTGCAGTTAACTATCCAGTCACTTGCATAGGTATCCCGAAAACGGTGGATAATGATCTGCCGTTCACAGACAACAGTCCGGGATTTGGATCAGTAGCGAAATATGTTGCCGTTGCTACAAGAGAGGCAGGTCTCGATGTAGCTTCCATGAGTAAATCATCAACCAGGGTCTTTGTGCTGGAAGTAATGGGACGACACGCAGGTTGGATTGCAGCCGCGGCCGGTCTGGCTAAAGAACAACCGAATGATCCGCCACATATCATTTTATTTCCGGAAATTGCCTTTAATGACACTCGATTTCTTGCCAAAGTGAAGCAAACAGTTCGGAAAGTTGGCTATTGCGTCGTTGTCAGCTCTGAAGGTGCTCATTACGAGGATGGTCGCTTTATTGCCGATGCTGGCCGCAAAGATGCTTTTGGTCATACACAATTGGGTGGTGTTGCACCAGCACTGGTGGAACTGATTCAGTCAACACATGGTTACAAGTGTCATTGGGCAGTAGCTGACTATCTGCAGCGTGCGGCTCGACATATCGCATCGGCTGTGGATGTTGAGCAGGCGTATGCGGTAGGTAAAGCGGCAGTTGAATTTGCGCTGTCAGGCAAGAACGCTGTAATGCCAGTAATTATCCGTTCGAAGGGAAAGAGATACCGCTGGCGTATCGGTGCGGCGCCGCTTGGCAAAGTAGCGAATGTTGAGCGCATGATGCCGCGCAGCTATATCAGCAGAGATGGATTTCGCATTACTAAGAGGTGCCGTGACTACCTTGCTCCGCTAATAAGCGGAGAAGATTACCCACCTTACAGGAATGGGTTACCTCAATATGCACGCTTGAAAAAAGTCATGGTTGAGAAAAAACTGGGAAGCTTCTCCCTATGAGGAATAGGGTCCCTGTTAACCCTGTTGCAGCAGCTCCCTGAGGTCAATTATGGCAGCATTAGCCCGAGAGATGTACGATGCCATGACCAGGGAGTGATTAGCCAGCAGCCCTAGTCCATCACCGTTAAGTATGAATGGGCTCCATACCGTCGCTTGAGTCGGCTCAAGTTCTCGAATGATCTGTTGTAGACTGACCAGCGCATTTTTTTTGCGCAACACATCGGCGAAGTCAACTTCAACTGCTTTTAACAAGTGCAATAATGCCCATGTCGTTCCCCTGGCTTCATAGAAAATGTCATCCAGCTGAGTCCATGGTGTTTTTATTATCGTGTCTGCAGTGACCACGGTGGATTGAGTGGCAGCAGAATCGCCTGCCAGTGATATGTCCAGTTGACGTTTGCCGACACTTGCACTCAATCGTTGTGACAAACTACCGAGTCGCGTTTCTACTTCCGATAACCAATTCCGTAAATTATCTGCTCGGGCATAGAACTGTGCATCCTGCTGATCAGCGTCCCCTAGCCGATCGAGGTAACGGCGAAGGTATTTGCTGGCTGCTCTGTATTTGCCTTCCGTATCCGGCCAGAACCAACGATTGCGATCAAAGAAAAAGTTCTGTTCCGCACTCACCAGGTCTTTATCCTCGATCGATTGGGATTGGGATCGGCTGAAATTATTACGCAGGGTTCGGGTCATGTCCCGCAGTTGCACAGTAACACCCAGTTCCCAGTTGGGTATGTTGTCCATGAGACTCCCTGGAGGCATCAGGTCGTTGGTCAGGTACCCGCCCGGTTTGTTTAATAGTACATCTGTCAAAGTAATGAGCGCTGCCACTGTCGTGCTGCCAGTGACGTTTTCTTTTGCTAAATCCCTGGTTGATTCGGTGATGTCCAGCAATCCGGGTTCTGAATCCCAGTAGAAGCCTGTAATGCTGATCAGGAGGAGCAGGCAACCGACCAATATGGTTGCTATACTCGCCGTCTTACCAACCGAAAACTTTGCCCTGGTATCCAGCCAACGTTCGGTCAAACCGGATTTCAAATTCTCGAATGCCATCTTGATATCACTTCCTCAGCTGTTACCGCGGTATCGCAGAAATTGTATCAATAGTTCAGGAATAGCCCTTAGCTACGGATCGTGCAGGACCAGCAACAAATTATATCGGGTAAATCAGATTAGGTCTCTGTGCATATTAAATCAAACGATTTTTCACTAATCGGTGTGATTTTATCCGTGCTGGACGTTTGATGCAGCGCGGAATGCTGGCGTTCACCGTGTATAAAAGATTTTCACTGTTGGTGTTGTATCCAACTGAATCCGAGCGTGTATGCGGGATCCGCCGACTGCGCTGTTTAATTGCTGGTAGATCCAGCGGCCTTCTGCATCGTTGCGGGCAATAATTGTAATCCGGGCCTTCAGTTGCTGAATTTTGGTTCCCAATCGGTTTAGTTTATCGGCTAGCGTGTTCGTCTTGTGATCCACGGCATACACGGGAAGAGCCACCAATTGCTGACGTGTGGTTTCCCGGTCAGTCATGCGTGTCCGTCGATACAC
>CAZNFE010000082.1:6214-9505 GCA_964571945.1 uncultured Pseudomonadales bacterium | reverse complement strand
TATAGTCGCGCCCAAGTTCTAGTGCTACTGGTTCAACTGCATATACTAAACTTGATGCGAACGAATACGTTAGCAACAAGGACGCCACCACCATAAGTGCGAGTTGGTTTCGTATGCTATCATTCAAGGCAATGCGACTAGGACGATCAGTAACAGAACGCATGGTCTTCTCCTTGATTTTTGGGGTCAGAGTTATTACTCCGAGTTTTTACTCCGACCCCAAATATCCGACCCCAAATATCTTAACGAACTGTGCGGGGTATAGGCAGCATTGACGCCCTGATCAGCGGATTTACTCGGGTGGATCGATACTGTTGAGCAAGTCTTCATCCAGTTCAGGTAGCGCCGTTAACTTGTCCTCGTCATCGACCAATTCTTTGAGCTGCGTGTATTGACTATCTGCAAAGGTGCGCAATTCACGATATTTCTCGACCAGTTGCACTGCCTGAGCCAGGGTTGAATCCAGTTCCTTGATCTTCTCTTCAAGCCCCTGCTTTTCTTTCTTCACAGTGCGGGTTTCATCTTCCGCCCGTTTTCTCGCAGTGGATTCATCGAATTTTTTCTTGTTCAGCGCTTTGAGTTTCTTGACAACATTGGTTGGTGTGTCTGCCAGAGTGGTGTTAATCGCTTTGATTTCCTTGATTCTGGCTTCCAGTTGAGAGTTGACTTTTTTTAGTTCCTGAGCGCTGGTGGTCCTGGTTTGATCCAGCAAAGCTTCAGTTTCCTGCTGCTTCGCCGATAACTCAGTGATTTCAGCCTGCTGTTTCAATCTGGCCTGTTCACTGGTCTGCAATGTCTTTTCCATATCAGAAATCGACGCTCGATTTTCTTCTTTGGCGGCGCTGAGTATGGATTCCACTTCGGTAATTTGCTTGATACCACGTTCGAGAGCTAGCTTTAGTTCTTGCTCGGTGCATTCCGGGTCCAGACCCAACGCGTCTGTCGCAGTTTTCACCAGCATCTGTTTGCTGATTGCTATTTCTTTCCAAACTTTTAAATCTAAAGCACTTTGAACCACTTAAATCTCCAGGTGAATTGAACGAAATATTGAGTTTGATGCAGCCAAGCTGAATACTATCCCGTATAAATTGCGTTTGGCAAATAGTACCCGGACCAGTGAACCAATTGCGTGTTACATGCTGAAATAGCTGTGATGCTCATACGGGTTTTCAAATCAGCCACGGGTTGATACAGAGAAATTCGAGAAACAGTCCAGATATGGGGACGATTACTGAAAATCCAATAGAAATGACGAAAGAAAAGTATAACTTCAATGTGTCAGGAGTGATGGCTATTCACCCTGAAAAAATCGTCGAGGATTTTCTACGAACAGGGTCTGGATCAGTTTATCCGTCACGCCCATCTCCTGAAGTTCGGGTATTACGTGGCGCTTGATGTAGAGGTATTGATCGGGATTATGCCGGGCGAAAGCATGCGTATCAGGCATAGTGCCATCCGGGTTCTCGTGCAACACCGCCAGACAGATGCAATCATGGGAAGGACACAATCGTTCTGCGAAGCCTGCATCAATGAGGGCTTTCATGGTTGTGGTTCGCATGTGGGGGCTGACCAGCTGACCCGGGTAGCGATCCAATCCGAGATAGCAACCCTGGTCCATGATCCATTGCAGGTACTCGATATCGGTGGTGTCATTGCTATGGTCAATTTTTACCCGGGTAAGGTCCACGCCTTCCTCTCGAAAAATCTCAATTTGCCGACGTGCAACCTGGCCGGTTGGGTAGGAGTGCACCATGATGGGTAAATCAGTGTGAACCTGTGCCCTTGCCACAGCTCGGGTCATTACTTCAAGATCTCTGGTGACGCCTTCAAAATCTGCAGCGCACTTCAGGATACCCGCCTTGATATCTGTACCTCTGAATCCCTGCTCAACATCGCGGATAAATTCACGTGCCATCTGGTCCGCAGAAACTCCTCGCAGGAATCGCGGTACGTCAAGCCACCAACCGGCCACATTGATGATGTTGACACCGGATTCTCGCGATACGGTTTCCAACAGCTTTGCCTTTCTTCCGAGATCGAAAGTAGTCGCATCCACGATGGTATCAATGCCCTCTGTTTTCGCTCGTTTCAGTGCTTCGATTGCTTTCTGTTCCCGGTTGGCACCGAACAAATCAGGATAGCTATCGAATAAGCCACTTGCACTGACCATGACGTGCTCATGCATCAACGTAAAGCCCAGATCTTTGGGTGATATGGGTCCAAGTACTGTATTAATTTTTTTCACCATTTACCTCACTCTAATTGCCGGAAACATTGTGTCTGGCAGGGCTTTTACAAGGCAGCCTGCTATTCTTATCCTGGCCTGAAGGCTTTCTACCCATTCGCTGAAGGCTCTCTATTCTCCCCGGTAGACTGGATCACGTTTTTCCAAAAACGCCGCGACACTTTCCTTATGGTCTTTGGTTCCTGATAAATCCGCCAGGCTCCTGCTGAGATAACTGCCCAGTTCATCAATCCTGTAGTCGCGTTTCATACCGAGTGCCTTCTTTGACCGTTCGACCGCCAGCGGAGGATTAGCTGCGATTTTCTGTGCCAGAAGCGTAGCCTCGGTCAGCAAATCATCGTGAGGCGTCACTTTAGACACCAGCCCGATGCCCAGTGCTTCCTGTGCATCGATCATTTCTCCAGTCAGGAGTAGCTCCGCGGCTTTGGCCGGACCGACGATGTTGGGTAACAGGTCATAACTAATAAGGGTTGCGATAATACCCCGGCGAATGAACATCTCGCTGAATCTGGCACGTTCAGATGCGATACGCATATCACATAGCAGTGTCAATTCCATACCAAATCCGACTGCTGCTCCATTAACGGCGTTGACTATCGGGCAGCGGGAGTCTTGCATCGCGATCGCCAGTGGCGGAGTGGTGGGAGCCGGTGCTGCTTCCTTTGGTTGGCTCAGTCTGCCTTCCAGGCCGTCCCCGGAAGCCATAATCTCGACTACGTCGTCACCACTACAGAAACTGCGACCGGCACCTGTAAATAGGATACACCGTACGTTGCTGTCTGCATTCGCCTGATTGAACAGCTCCGTTGCCAGGCTGTACGCATCACCATTCAATGCATTGTGACGATCAGGCCGATTGAGTGTAATAGTCGCAATGTGATCCTGCATTTCGTAGAGAACGCTGTCACTCATTTTTCAACTCCCGTCATTGGTTCGGCTTTGACCTGAGAGAAAAATGTCAGAAATGCGGCTAAAAGGCAATACCGGTGAAGCGGATGCTCGACAGCAGCGCTAACATCAGGCTGGATCGTGGTACGATATCAAGG
>CAZNFE010000082.1:0-6114 GCA_964571945.1 uncultured Pseudomonadales bacterium | reverse complement strand
GAAACAGCAGGCAGGCGCGACGCAAGTCAATTCTCATCGTGTGGGGTGGATGGGATGGACACACACCGAAAGCGTGTGCTGATTTGTTTGCGCCATGGCTCAAGTCCAGGGGCTTCCGCGTAGTGGTATCCGATACACTCGATATTTTTACCAACAAACGACGGATGCGTAATTTCAATCTCATCGTACCTATCTGGACCATGGGTCAAATCAGCGCGGCACAGTGGGCTGGATTGAGAGATGCCATCCTGAATGGAGCCAATGTTGCAGGCTGGCATGGCGGTATGTGTGATGCATTTCGTACCAATACCGAGTACCAGTTTATGACCGGCGGTCAGTGGGTAGTGCATCCCGGTGGCGTGATCCGCTACAAGGTGAATTTTACTGACCAGAAAGATCCTGTTACCAGAGGACTCAGGGACTTTTGGATGAAGTCAGAACAGTATTATCTGCATGTTGATCCAGGTAACAAGGTGCTGGCAACAACCCGATTCAGTGGCAAGCACGGCAATGTACCCTGGATCAAAGGTACGGTAATGCCGGTGATATGGAAGCGCTCTTACGCCGGGTCAAGAATATTCTACACGTCGCTGGGACATGTCGCGGATGACTTCAAGGTTCCCGAAGCTTTCGAAATCGTCAAGCGGGGCATGCTGTGGGCACTGGGCGAGAAAATTGTACCCGAGTATAGATCGGCGTAGGGAGCTGTCATGAAGAAGATCGGGATCGGTATTGTGGGTTGCGGGAATATTAGCGGTATCTATTTCAAGAATCTCTGCGATGTATTTGAGAATGTGGAAGTAAAAGCGTGTGCTGATCTCGTTGTTGAGCGAGCCCAGGCGAAAGTGGATGTCTATCCGGATGTGCGGATAACAACCCTGGATGAAATGCTTGCCAGTCCCGATATCGATATTGTTGTTAATCTCACCACACCTCCAGGACACTTCAATGTGGCCATGCAAGTGGTTGAGGCAGGCAAACATGTGCACAATGAGAAGCCATTAGTGTTGACGCGCAGTGAAGGGGAAAAATTGCTCGAAGCTGCAGCACGTAGTGGTGTGCGGGTTGGCTGTGCACCTGACACCTTTCTGGGAGGCGGTATCCAGACATGCCGGAAAGTAATCGATGAGGGTTTTATCGGTGAACCGATAGGGGCACAAGCATTTATGCTGTGTCACGGGCACGAGAGCTGGCATCCCGATCCGGAATTTTATTATCAGGAAGGCGGTGGCCCCATGTTCGATATGGGTCCTTATTACCTTACTGCATTAGTGTCATTGCTGGGACCGGTCACTCGAGTGACCGGCTCGACGCGCATTAGCTTTCCCGAGCGTACCATTACCAGCAAGAAAAAGTACGGGCAGAAAGTCAAAGTGGAAGTCCCGACTCATGTCACCGGAATACTGGACTTTGCTAGCGGGGCGATCGGTACGATTACCACCAGCTTCGACGTGTGGTCAGCGAATGTTCCCTGGATTGAAATCTTTGGCACCGAAGGATCTTTAAGTGTACCGGATCCCAACGGTTTTGGTGGGGTTCCAAAGATCAGGCAAATGGGTGCGGAAGATTGGAGTGACATCCAGCTCAGCCATGGCTACTCTGAAAATAGTCGCGGAATTGGCCCGGCTGAGATGGCCGCAGCAATTGCTGCAGGGCGTCCGCATCGAGCATCAGGCAAACTCGGCTATCACGTGCTTGATATCATGCATGCGATTCATGACGCATCAAGAAAGGGACAGCATCAGGTGTTGGAAAGTCATTGTGATCGTCCAGCACCCATGCCGATTTCGCAAGTGCCCGGTAACCTGGACTGAAAGTGTGGCTTGATGTCGCGAATCAAAGCAGCATTTCCCTCGAAGTATTTTGAGGATTTACAGTGATGTTCGAAAAGAAAATCCTGCAGGGTGCGTACTTTGCCACTGCGGCTTATCTCTTCTGGGGAGTCGTTCCCATATATTTCAAGTGGATCAGCCACGTATCACCATTGGAAATTGTGTGTCACCGGGTATTCTGGTCAGTGATCCTGCTGGGTATCATCATATCGGTGACCAGGTCCTGGCAAACACTTAGGATCAGTCGTCGGCAGATGTTGACCTTGCTGGTGACTGCGGCGCTGTTAAGTGTCAATTGGCTGATCTTCATTTACGCTGTACTGAATAATAATATCGTCGAGGCCAGTCTGGGCTACTTTATCAACCCGCTTGTGAGTGTATTGCTGGGAATGATCTTTCTGCGCGAACGTTTAAGGCCCCTGCAATGGATTGCTGTCTGTATCGCAGCAGCTGGAATTGGTTATCAGCTTTTCTTCTACGGCAGTCTGCCGATCATCGCACTATCACTAGCCTTCAGTTTCGGGTTTTATGGTCTTATCAGAAAAAACCTGGCGTTACCGTCTGTAACCGCCCTTATGCTGGAAACCTTAATTGTGTGCCCCTTAGCGATTGCTTATCTGGGCTGGTTAGCGGCTCAGGGTCAAATGCAGTTCACTTCAGTCAATCTGAGAACGGATCTGCTATTAGTGTGTGCAGGCTTCGTAACGTCATTTCCGTTATTGTGCTTTACCGCGGCCGTGACACGACTCTCCCTGACGGCAGCCGGGATGTTCCAGTATCTCGCCCCGAGCATCAGTTTGATCATCGCGGTCTGGTGGTATGGAGAAGCTTTTGGTGTCGATCGAATTATTACGTTCACCTGTATCTGGCTGGCGCTGTTGATCTTTAGTTGTGAAACCCTGCTTTTTCATCGACGACATTCGGGGCAGGTTCAATTGACTTCCAGATAATCCTTGTCCGGTAGTGCAGGAAATGGCGCAGTGGGAAGCGTCTGATACCAGAATGCCACCGAAGCGATGTCATCCTGCAAGGGCAGATACCTGCCACCTGACTGCCAGCCCAATGCCTGAATGGTCACTGACAGATCCTTCTGGAATCGAATCGGGTCTGATACGTGCCAGCGATACATTCCGAATCGCTGCTGGCTGCTATAACGACCATCGGGCCGAATTACCTGATGCAAGCCTGCCTGATCCGTCGTGTAGGTTGTATAGCCACCCAATTCTTTGCCAAGATCAAAGTTGTAGGAGCCGCAGAAATAATCTTCAGTACCCGTGCCACAAATAGTCGGAAATTTATCGTCACCGTCCAGGAAGAATTTGATTTCGCCTTCACCCCACCAACCCCGGTTGTTAGATCCCCAGGCCATGTAGGTCCCCACATATTGTCCCTGACCCAGGATGTTCTCTGCAATCGTGTAAACCTCCTTGTAGGGCAGTGGATTGACCCGTCGGAATTGAGCGTGAAAGTAAGCGCAGTCATCCGGTACTTCAGTCAATGTGAAGTTTATCTGGTAATAAAGGGTCATCTGTTCTGCTGCGATATTCGTCATGGTAATTCGACAGCTTTTACGAAATGGCATTTCCCAATAGCAGTTGAAGGCACTGCCCGGGTTAACGCAAATCGGCAGAGAAGACAGTTGTGCAAACTTACCCCAGCCCATGCCGAAGAAATCTCCTACCGGGCATTCGACGGATGGCTGTGACTGGTTGTCCCAGTAAATCCTCAGAATGCTGTGCCGCCAGTTACCTGTTGGTGTCATCCAGATCTGTTGAATCGCACCGGACTCTCTAATATCTGCCAGGGTGAAGGTGTCCCCGGGTTCTATCCGCACCGAAGGCGACAGTTTCCAGCCCTGCCCGAGTTCTCGACCAGGACCCGATCCGGTGCCCTCAGTAGCCTTGCCACCCTGGCTTTTTGCACCATTGAAATTTTCCGGACTGATGGATCGACTCTGTGCGGAGGAGAGGCGGGAGAGATTACCCATATTCATTCCCAGGCCATTGAAAGTCATATTTTTGCTCCTGCTTACGCGTACACATCCTGCGGGTGTACAGATCATACTGCTCCTTGAACCAGAGGATCAATTTGAACAGTTCTGTAAAACGACTCTTGAATCGTACCTGAGCAACGCACAGAACAACAGACAGGACAATAGGTTAGAATAGGCACTCACGATTAATACCCGACCTCGCTTGGTTGATCAAAATTGATTAACGGTGAGTTTCTATTCCTGCAACTGAAGTGAACCTGTATATGCACGTAAAATTCAATACCCGTATTCTGCTGAACAGCAGACCAGTTGGTCTGCCCGTAGACTCTGACTTCAAAATTGAGAAAAGTCCGATACCTGTCCCTGGCAATGGCGAGATGCTGCTGAAGACGCTGTGGTTGTCACTCGATCCTTATATGCGTGGACGAATGAGTGATCGCGAATCCTATGCCAAACCGACGGAAATTGGGGAAGTGATTACGGCCGGTGTGGTCAGCCAGGTCATCGAATCGAATATTCCGGAGTTCAAAGCAGGGGAATTTGTTACTGGTATGTATGGGTGGCAGGAATATGCGATCGCCAGAGCCGACGATTACCGATTGTTCAGGGTCGATCCGGATAATGCACCACTCTCCACGGCAGTAGGTGTCACCGGCATGCCTGGACAGACAGCCTATTTTGGGCTGCTCAGAGTTGGCGAGCCGAAATCAGGAGAAACTGTGGTAGTTTCCGCTGCGTCCGGTGCAGTGGGTTCTGCCGTGGGGCAGATCGCTAAACTGCAGGGTTGTCGCGTGGTAGGAATTGCAGGGGGCGCCGCAAAGTGCACCTATGTGACAGACGAATTGGGATTCGATGCCTGTGTCGATTACAAGGGAGGTAATCTGCCGGGGGATCTCAAGCGTGCATGTCCCAATGGCATCGATGTTTATTTTGAAAATGTCGGTGGCCCGGTGTTGGATGCGGTGGCTCCGCTGCTAAACAAAGGATCAAGAGTTTCGATTTGCGGCTTTATCTCTGCATACAATGCGGTATCCGAGGATGAAGTAAAAACTCCGGCTGAAGTGCTGGATGTTCTGGAAAACAAGCCATTCAGTCGATTCTTTGTGGTGTCCGAGTGGGTAGATGAATTTCCGGCAGTGGCAAAGCAACTGGGTGCATGGGTCCGGGAGGGCAAGCTCAAATACCGAGAGACTGTCATTGAAGGGATTGAAAACGCTCCACAGGCGTTTCTGATGCTTTTCTCAGGTGAGAATTTCGGTAAGCTGATGATCAAAGTTGCCGAAGCAGACTAAGCCAACCGTTCCAGACATTTCAAGGCTGTGTTGTTTGATCTTTTACCTGGACCAGGAATAACGATGAATGGAGAAATCCGCCTCATACAACCGTTGCACAGCATCTGAACGCCAGGTATGCCAATTCTGCAGTGCAGAAAATTGCATACCTGATTGCAACGTATCCGCGATTAACCATCTTTCACTATTTGGTCGCTATGTAGTTCCTGTCCTAATGCGGCATACCGACAGGAACTAATTGGCAAGTGCGGGGAAATCACGATCAATGGCCTGATTCCAATCACTGACGCGAGCGGACTGGCTGGCGAGTAGTTCCTCTGTATCGCCTGAGATACTGATCGAGAGGATCTTATCCCCCTGCTGCACACTATCGACTACAGCCTGGTCGGCAGCAGAAGCCACTGCACCAAATATAGAATGTGCATTGTCCAGGTGGGGCGTCGGTACATGAGTGATAAAAAACTGGCTGCCATTCGTACCGGGACCTGCGTTGGCCATGGAGAGCTTGCCGGGTTCACTATGACGAAGTTCGGGGCTGAACTCATCTTCAAATTGGTAACCGGGTCCACCGGTTCCTGTTCCCAGAGGGCAGCCGCCCTGGATCATAAAGCTGGCAATTACCCGATGAAAGTTTAAGCCATCATAGTATTTACGTTGTGCCAGGTTGACAAAACTGGCAACGGTTACGGGTGCGATTTCAGGGTAGAGGTTTACGTTGATACTGCCTTTGCTGGTTTCAATAACTGCCGAAATATCCATCTTATGTCCTTTAGGTTGCGCGCCAGGTAGTGAGCGCGTGATTGGGTGATTTAAAATTAATCAACTGGTAGCTTTGTTTATCGATCTGCCAGTGCGACAAAACTGCGGCGTTTCTCTCCGAGATACAGCTGGCGAGGTCTGCCGATCTTATAGGGTGCGCTGAGCATTTCATTCCAGTGCGCAATCCAGCCTGGTGTCCGCCCCAGAGTAAAGATAACAGTAAACATGCTGGTTGGGA
>CAZNFE010000081.1:0-9522 GCA_964571945.1 uncultured Pseudomonadales bacterium | reverse complement strand
GAGTGGAAGCCCGAGGTAGCAAAAAGCGCCTCATGCTCCCAGATCAATGCCGGCAATTCTGCGCGATCAGCAAATTCGAGACGCAACCTTTCGATGGCGCGATATGCGAGTTGCCGCTCTTCCGCGACATCAGAAGGCGACGCTATAAATATCCGAATAGATTCCATTGATGCTACATGATACCCCACAAATCAAGTAGACAGTATACGCACCCCTTGCAATTGAGATATGCCAAACAGCACGGTTCAAAATAGCTGGTTTGTCCAGGCAATGTGTATTTCAGGATCAGCCGGATTACAGCGCAAATGCGACCAGATAGTCCCCTTGAGTCGTACCAAGTTTGGGGTGTCCCCCGGCAGCAATCACCACATACTGTTTTCCGGTGTCTTCCAGATAATAGGTCATCGGCGTCGCCTGCCCTCCAGCCGGTAGTCTTCCTTTCCAGATTTCCTTGCCGGTACTGCTGTCAAATGCTCGCAGGTAATCATCCATGGCAGCTCCGATGAAGATCACACCACTGGCAGTCACGATTGGTCCTCCCATACCGGGTACGCCGTACTTGATATTGGGTACAAATGCAGGCGCGATGTCTTCTATGGTACCCAATGGCACTTGCCAATTGATCGAACCATCGCGCATATCTATCGAACTCAGGGTTCCCCAGGGAGGCTGCAGACAGGGCACACCCAGTGGTGACATGAGAAGTTCCCGCCGCATCCCATATGGAGTACCCGTTTGACGGGCAAATTCCGAATCCGGAAAATCACCTGATTCCCACATTTTCTGCAGATCCTGCAGGCTTCCCAGCGTCAACACTGTAGCAATGCTGTTTGCATTGACAATAACCGCTTGTGAGTCCGGGTTAAATGCAATTCCTCCCCAGTTCACTCCACCAGCATAAGACGGATACTCGATCGTACCTTCCAGACTCGGAGGTGTGTAAACACCATCAGATCGGTACTGATTGATCTTGTCTGCACAAGCCCATTTATCGAACAGTAGCATGCCGAACGCGTTATCCTCAGTCACAGGTCTGTGACTGACAATGGGTGGAGGCGCAACAGGAAAAGGTTGTGTTGGTGAGAGGTGTTCCCCGGGGACACCTCCCTGAGGCACCGGCCGCTCTTCAATGTCGAATATTGGTTCACCCGTTTCGCGATTAAACGTAAATATCAGTCCCATCTTGGTAGCCTGTATCACCGCAGGAATAACCTTCCCATCCCGCTTAAGATCTGCCAGGGTTGGCTGCGCCGGTAGATCATAGTCCCAGACATCATGATGAACCAACTGCCGAGCCCAGACGACTTTACCGGTGGTTGCATTCAATGCCACCAGTGAATTCGCGTATTTGTTATCACCTTCTCTTTCACCACCATAGTGATCGGGGCTCGCCGAACCTGTTGGAACAAAAACCAGATTGCGGTCACTGTCCGCCGCCAGTGGCGCCCAGGCATTTGCCGCACCGGTCCTTTCAACTTCACTTGAATCCCAGCCTGAATGCATGGGGTTGTCCGGATTTCGCGGGATCGGGTCCCAAACCCAGCGAACCTCACCGCTCCGTGCGTCTATGCCACGCACAATGCCGAGCTCCAGTTCCACGGCGCGATTATCGCCAATGGCGGAACCTGTGATCAGGGTATCACCGACGATTACCGGAGGAGACGTAATCGAATAATGCCTCCCCTCTCCTGCTACCAACCTGACATCCTTATCAAGGTGCATAGTGCCGGCGGCTCCAAAATCCATACACGGTTTACCTGTGACACCATCCAGCGATATCATTCGAGCATCCAGTGTACCTATGTAAATCCTGTGTCGACATGCGGCGCCTGGTTTCCTGCTTGCATCAATCCAGGAACTGACGCCTCTGTTGGCAACTTCAGACGTCCTGCGCGATCTTTCCATGCCTGGATCGTAGCGCCAGATCTCTACCCCCGTGGCGGGTTCCAGGGCAATGACTATTCCGCTACCCGTGGTAACGTACAATTTATTCTCTACCAGGATCGGATTAGACTCAAAGGCATATCCACTACCACTACCTTCACCCAACTCCCCGGTACGATATGTCCAGGCTAATTCAAGTTCACCAACATTGTCCTTGTTGATCCGGGTTAGCGATGAATACTGCAAGCCACGTTCACTGCCACCATAGTGTACCCATCCAACTCCGGCGTTTGTCGCAGCCAGGCCGTCGAATGAATACATCGTACTGGCAATGACTGCCGAAAATACTGCCGGCCTAACGAACCTGGGTAGTGTCACGTTGTTCTCCATTACTATTTGCAAATGTCACCTGACAGATGGCTGCCATATCTCTGGCCTTTAAACAATTCATCCGCCGATTGCTTCGTTCTTACTTTTTTAAGCATGAACTATACCAGTCATCTATGCCATTGATTTATAGGCAGTTAATCAATTCGCTCGCAATTCAGCACATTAGGTTTTGGTCTGTTCCATTAACATATGGTCTCCAGGACCTCCTGATCCTTTACTTTCTCTTATCCAGGGATTGCTGTTACAGTAAGCGCAAAATACACGAGCTGAAAACCAACCCCGGGGTCTGTAGATATGTCCAATCGAACGATTCAACTGACCGATAAATTGTATGAGTATCTCCTGCAAAACGGGGTTCGGGAATCCGATGTCGCGAAGGAACTTAGAGCGACAACCAAAGCAACGATCGCCTGGCATCAGATGCAGATAGCACCGGAACAGGGTGCCTTTATGGCGCTGCTGATCCGGTTGATGGGAGCAAAACGCACCCTGGAAATAGGCACTTTCACCGGTTACAGTGCATTGATAGTAGCCGAAGCGCTACCTGACGATGGCCGGGTAGTCGCCTGTGATGTCTCGGCGGAGTGGACTGCAATCGGCCGTCCATTCTGGGAAAAAGCCAGTGTCGACCACAAGATTGACTTGCGACTGGCACCAGGGCTTGACACCCTCAATCAATTGTTGACAGACGGCGAACGCAATTCATTCGATTTCGCCTTTATCGATGCGGACAAGAGCAACTACGACGGTTACTATGAATGTTGCCTGGAATTGTTACGTTCAGGGGGTTTGATTGCAATCGATAATGTTCTGTGGAACGGCGGTGTGGTGAATGGTGATCTTCAGGACGAAGATACACTGGCGATCAGGGCACTTAACCGCAAGGTGATCGCAGACGATCGGGTAGATGCAACGCTCACTCCAATCGGAGATGGACTCACTCTGGCAATAAAGCGTTAAATCGTACGGGTTGCCTGTTCCAGCCAATATTGATCATCCCTTCCCAATAAGGGAGACAACTGTTCATTCACCCTGGCATGGTACTCATTTAGCCATCGACGCTCAGATTTCGTCATCATACTTACATCCACCAGACGCAGATCAAAAGGCACCACCGTCAAGGCCTCAAATCCGAGCATTGGTGTTTCTGTATTACTCTGCTCGGTACAGGGTCTTACCACAAGCAGGTTTTCACATCGGATGCCATAACTACCTTCCTTGTAATAACCGGGTTCATTGGATACCACCATACCCGGTTTTAATGCGATCGTATTGGGAACCTTTGAGATACGCTGGGGTCCCTCATGCACACTGAGAAAACAACCAACTCCATGTCCCGTGCCATGGTCATAATCAAATCCCTCTTGCCAGAGAAACTGCCTGGCCAGCACATCCAGCTGCGAGCCCGTCGTACCTACCGGAAATCGGGCCTGATCCAGGGCAATATGACCCTTTAAAACCAGCGTAAACATCCGCTTATGTTCTGCAGATGGTTCGCCGATAACCACAGTACGGGTGATATCCGTGGTGCCATTGATATATTGGCCACCCGAATCAACCAGATACAAATTATTCAACTCCAGCTTTGCCGGAATCGTATTCAGGTGATTATAGTGACACATGGCTGCATTCGATCCTGCCGCGGAAATCGTATCGAATGACAATCCCATGCAGCCTTCCTGCTGCAGTCTGTACGAACCAATTGTGTCAGACAACAATGCTTCATCATGCAAATGGCCCTGCCCTACTTCCTTATCCAGCCAGGCGAGGAATCGAATTTCGGCTGCAGCGTCTTTTATGTGGCAGGCTTTCATGCCTGCGAGCTCAGTCGAGTTTTTTTCTGCTTTTGGTAACAACACCGGATCACTGTCAGCGATCAGGGTCCCGCCGCTATCGGTGATGAGCAACTGGCACCAGGCATTGCTGGTTTCCGGATCGGCCATGACTACTGATCCGGTGTTGCCTAAATCCTGAAGTGCGGCTGCGACGTCCTTCTCATCATGGAACGTAACCCCTTCTCCGACATGAGCGCCTATACCATCAGGCAACTTATCCAGATCTGTAAACAGTGCCATCTGCCCATCGCATTTTACGATGGCAAATCCAAGCAGCACCGGCACCTGCGGTACATCACTGCCGCGAATGTTAAGCAGCCACGCAATTGAATCCAACTGGGTAACCAGCACTGCATCGGCTCCCTTTTTTGTGATCGCTTCTCCAATATGCTGGCGCTTGGTTACGCTACGCTGGCCTGTGTACTTTTCATCTAACAGCATAACGGATGCTTTTCCGGCAGCCGGTCGATCATGCCAGTGAAGATCGATGGGATTCTCTAAAATCGGCTGTAATTCAATCTGTTGCTTCGCCAGCTTTGCTTTGGTTTCACGCTGCCACTTGAGGGAGTGCATGCGGGGATCATAGCCAACGGAAGCACCCTCGATTACGTTCTCCAGCAGCCACTCAACATGTGGTTCTTCAACCAGATGATGAAACTCGTACAATGACTCAGGTACTTGCTGCCTTACCTGGATGGTATATCGTCCATCCACAAAAATGACAGCACTCTCCGGCAACACCACAACCAGACCAGCAGATCCGGTGAAACCGCTTACCCAGGCGAGACGCTCATTCCGGGCGGGAACATATTCAGCCAGGTATTCATCAGCCCTGGGAACGATAAACGCAGCAAGGTTTGCCCTCTTCATCTCCTCTCGAACGGCATCCAGTCGCCGGGCAATTATTTCTGTTCTCATGCTTGTTTCCTGATCAGACTTCAGCAGCGGAGCATTGTATTTGGATCAGCTCTGCAGCGCCAGAGATTCACCCGCCTGCCGCAATATTACCCAGCCTGGCAGATCCGGCTGAATATCGTCTGGATTCAAAAAAGATTCATATTATTCTTATATTTCAATGTGATATATTGCTTTTCTAGAACTGTTCTAGAAAATTGACCACACTGATCCCGGATCAGTTTACTGCAGCTATATTGCTTTACCGGTGATACTGGCATTTAATCGGTTGCTTCGATCACAAAAAGAATAACAAGGGGATTATTCCATGGAAGTTGGCTTACAACTGATATTCAGTTCCTATGGATGGGACGAAAACACGACCGATGAGCAGGTATATACCGACGAGTTGAATCTTGCCCGGCAAGCGGAAGCATTAGGTTTTGACGCCATTTGGCCAGTTGAGCATCACTTTTTCGATTATTCCTTCTGCCCGGATAACCTGCAACTCCTGACCTATTTAGCTGGTTGTACCGAACACATAGCGCTTGGCACGGCTGCGGTAATCCTGCCCTGGAATGAACCCCTGCGCGTGGCGGAAAAAGTGGCACTGCTGGATCAGTTATCCGGTGGGCGAGTCCGGTTTGGAATGGGGCGTGGACTTTCAAGAAGAGAATTCGAACCCTTTCGAGACATCGAACTTGATCAGACCCGCGAACGTTTCGATGAAGCCTCTCTAATGATTGTAAATGCCCTGGAGACCGGATTCATAGAGGGCAATGGCCCATACTATCCCCAACCCAGAGCAGCCATTCGCCCCCGTCCTTACCGATCTTTCGCCAATCGCATCTATGCAGTGGCAAATTCCACCGACTCCGTTGATGCATGCGCCCGCGCGGGCGGCCGGATGATCATGTTTGCCGAGACGGCCTGGGACCGTCGCATGCCTGGAATCGAGAGACATCGGCAAAAATATCTTGAGATCCACGGCCGTGAAGCACCACCGGTAATGGTGGCGGACTTCACGTTCTGTCACAAGAATGCCGATTTTGCCAGAGCGCAGGCCGAACAATACCTGGCGAGTTATCTGAAAAGTTTGCTGGAGCACTATGAGCTAATGGGTGATCACCTGGGCAAAACAAAGGGATATCAAGGCTACGGCAAGCAGGCTGAAATCCTGAAACACATTGGTTTTGAAAAATACGTGGAAGGTTTCCTGGCAGCAAATGCCTATGGTACGCCTGATCAGATGCTGGAAAAATTCCGTCACCGATACGAGATCATTGGCTCATTTGAATCCGCGACCTGTTTCCGGTTTGGCGGCATACCTTTCGAAGCGGCCGAGGCAAGCATGCAGTTGTTTGCTGCTGAAGTATTACCCGAACTCAAGCGTTGGAAATAGTGTGATCAAATGACCTGGCAGTCCAGTGGATAGGAAAAAACTCATGCTCAAAATTTATCCTGTGCCGGGAATCCGGTGCCCCTAATGAAAGTCGATGCATCCATTAACGCTGATCTGGCTACGGTTGCCAGTGAAGCACGACATCTTGAAGAGCTGGGTTACGACGGCATCAGGCTGGCTGAGCTCAACCACGACCCTTTTCTGCCGTTGACGCTTGCAGCAGAACATACCAGCCGAATTGAACTGCTCACATCAGTTGCCGTCGCATTGGCACGAAATCCAATGACCATGGCGCATATCGCACATGACCTGAATGCGTATAGCGGTGGTCGCCTGGTATTGGGGCTGGGATCACAGGTGAAACCACACATCGAGAAGCGTTTCAGCATGCCCTGGTACAAAGGGGCGCAACAAATGCGTGAATTTATCGAAGCCATGCAGGCTATTTTTGACTGCTGGTATGACGGTGTACCGCTTAGTTTCCAGGGCGAATACTATCAACATACCCTGATGCCGAAAACATTCACTCCAGCGGATACTAGTCTCGGAAGACCCCGAATTGTACTCTCGGCTACGGGTCCATTAATGACCCGGGTTGCCGCTGAAGTAGCCGATGGTATCATCCTGCACCCTTTCACCACGGAACAATACATCCGTGAAGTCACGCTCCCTGCCATTCGTGAGGGTTTAGCCAAAACCGGAGCGAAACTGTCCGTTTTCGAAATCGACTTCGCACCCATGATCGTTTCAGGCAACAGTGAAGAAACACTTGACCAATCCAGGCGCGTCGCAAGAGACCGCATCGCATTTTATGGTTCCACCCCGGGGTATCGCAGGGTGCTGGAACTACATGGCTGGGGCGAACTACAGGCCGAACTTAATTTCCTGCACAAACAGCACCGCACAAAAGACATGGCAGCCCTCATCGACGATGAGATCCTGCATGCCTTTGCTATTGTCGGAGAACCTGATCAGGTGGTGGATGAGATGCTGAACCGTTTTGGTGACGTTATCAATCGAACAGCATTTGCTCTACCAACGCTGAGCGAACCAGATCAAGCTGCTCTATTGACGAAGTTGCGCGCTGCGCAAGGTTATCAGTAAAACTGAATACGGCTTACGCATAGCGTTTGCTGTAATTTGTCTATCCCATACAATCGCTATTGCACCTGCTCTGGCCATTCCAGAGCAGGTGTAGGTTGCCGCCTATTGCTGAATTATTGGCCATGGGCCTAGAAAAACGTCTGCTGCAGGAATCGAAATATTCCGTACACCATTGATCCGGGGAGCAGCGTGTCTGGTGACTGGTGGCACAGTGCCGCTGAAATCGGTCAACCCTTCTTCAATAAACCAGATGCGGGAGCTGCTGTCCTGGAACAGGGGTGTCCAGTTTCTTTCATGACACCGCACGTTTAATGTAAAAATACAGTATCCGTAGTAACCTCCCTCGATATGCAGGTCGCCGTTGGACAAAATATTCCAGGCCATATCGCGCTCCAGTATCGTATTGCCGCCAGTATCCAGAAAAAAGACGAAATTGGAGGCGTCTGTTGCATTGGTAAATCCCCAACCGAAGTGAGCAGAAAAAAACAGCTGACCGCTCTCGTCGTATTGGCTTTTAATCCAGTTATTTAGCCCGTCTGCATCCCAGTATGTTCCCGGTGCTGTCTGCATGAGCGGCACAGAAAAGGCAAACGAGGGATCCTGACGCACGGCCAAACCATAGGAACCGCCTCGCGTCCCGGTAACATTGTTGGTAAATTCATAGAAAGCCCCATGAAGACCATCCAATGTATCCAGCAATCGAATCTCCTCTGTAATGGATTCATTCACCGGGCTTAAATAATTAAGTGTCAGCACACCACCGGTTTCGCTCCAGGTAAAAGGAGTGGCTGATATTTTGGTGGTTCCGCTGCCATCGGCATTGAAACGCAGTAAATCGACGGCAGTCGCTTCACCAATAGGACCTGTAAACGCCGATACACCAAGATCATAGTCAAACTGGAAAGCCCAGTTACCCACTACAGGCAGGTTAACATCGAATGTGACAGGAACAATTTGCGCTGAATCCCGAAGGCTGCCCTCACTTGTCGCTACCTCGAATGTCTCCGCTAACTGAATTACCCGGTCAGTAATACCATCGTTGTTATCATCAATATTTATGGGCTCATACGTGGTATGCGTACGACTTGCTGTAGATACTTTTACTTCAAGCGTACCGTTCTGCAACAGGACAATATCGCGATCCAGTTCCACGATGTGCTGGATAACCGCATTCTGGGCACAGCAATTAATGTCAATAATCTGCTGTACAGTTGCCGATGTATTTTCCAGCAATGGAAAATTAATCTGTTCAGCGGCTGAGACAAAAACCAATTTTAGAATTCCATCAACTACTTGCCAGTTATATGAATTATTGATGGGGCGTCCATCGACATCTGATGTCAACTGGTTTCCTGTTCCATTCTGGTCAAATTCCAGTGCGGATCCACTTCGGGACAGAAATCCCACCGCGGGAGTTTCGATCGCGTAGTATTTGGCAGGAATGTCAGCAGGATCGAATCCCGGCAGCACATTCGCATCACTCAGAATCGCAGTGAGGGTCGCTTCGAATACCACAGGATCCACGGCTGAGACAAAAGTGCTGACTGCGGCAGAATCGGAAGAAAATGCCAACAAGTTATCGAAACCTGCCGGTATGTTGAACGCCGGGTCATCGATGATGAGTTTGATCACAGCGGCCAACTGAAGGAGTCCGGTCGCATCGACGAATTTCTCCGCCTGCTGTAATTCGGTCAGATTCGTGATTGGCATACCACCATTGGCCTGTGTTAGGAGAGCGACATTTGCTGTCGTGATGTTCGTAATATCGGTACTGAAAGTGCCGGTGGAGTCGATCACCCCATTGGCATTCTGGTCCGAAAGCAAGGCTGACACGGGTCCGAGAATAGACACCAGATCAAGGCCGTTCGTACCAGGCACTGTTGCACTGGCAGTTACCAGGTTATCAGCGGTTGCCGTGGTGATTTCGATCTGATAGAACCCGTTTGCATCAGCCACAGTTGAAAAAACCTGGCTGCCGATCGTGAATTGCACGATGGCAAATGGAATTGGTGA
>CAZNFE010000080.1:0-9556 GCA_964571945.1 uncultured Pseudomonadales bacterium | reverse complement strand
TCTGGGTCTCATCTGAGAGGCCGTGCAAGCCTCTGAATTGGGAATCGTGACGCAAATCAGTGAACCCCCACTGGACACGGCACTGGCAATGGCTGCAACGATGGCTGCCAAATCGCCCGGTGCTATTCGATTTGGCAAACAACTGTTTGAGACCAGTTGGCATGCTGATCCGGCTACCGGACTCAAACTCGAGGAACAATTGCAGCGCCAGCTCATTGGATCACACAATCAGGTTGAGTCAGTGAAGGCCAATTTCGAGAATCGTGCACCGCAATTCATGGATCCAGACTGAATTGATGTGCTACTCAGGGGCGGCACCCGATCTGCCACCTCGGCTGTGATAAAGTTAGACGACCTGGCTACGATTACGCACTTTATTCCGATGGCACAATAGGTCCTAAAACTGTAAATTAATCATCCCTCTAACCAAACGGAGAACATGGATATGCCCGACCTTTCTAGTGATCTATTCAACCTGGTGATGTCAGAAGAAGCGCAACCATTAATGGATGCCGTGAAAAAGCACATTAAAGAAAACGTAGAACCGATTACCGAAGAATTCTTTTCCTATGAGGAAGGAAAAGAAGATCGCTGGTCCTGGCACCCGCGCCAATTGGAACTACTCGATGGTGCCAAGGCAAAGGCAAAAGAATCCGGATTATGGAATTTTTTCTTACCGGATGCCGAGACCGGTGAGGGACTAAAAAACCTTGACTATGCCTACATCGCTGCCGAATTGGGTCAATATGCCCTGGCGTCTGAAACACTGAACTGCAGTGCGCCAGACACCGGCAACATGGAAGTACTGGAACGTGT
This sequence comes from uncultured Pseudomonadales bacterium, assembly GCA_964571945.1. Taxonomy (GTDB): domain Bacteria; phylum Pseudomonadota; class Gammaproteobacteria; order Pseudomonadales; family Azotimanducaceae; genus JASJXV01. Next base: position 8,740 of record CAZNFE010000080.1, on the reverse strand, counting down.
GGGTACACCAGAACAGAAAGAGAAGTGGCTGAAACCATTACTGAATGGTGAAATTCGCTCGGCATACGCAATGACGGAACCCGGAGTTGCCTCATCGGATGCAAAAAATATTGCAACCCATGCGGAACTGGATGGCGATGAGTGGGTGATCAACGGTGAGAAATACTACATATCCGGAGCCGGTGATCCACGCTGTAAAGTTCTGGTTACCATGGTGAAAACCAGCCCGGACGCTCCCCCCAGCAAGCAGCAATCGCAGATTCTGGTGCCAAAAGATACTCCGGGGGTTGAGATTCTGGAAGGCATGCAGGTGTTTGGCAGCGATGGCGCGCCCCGCGGGCACATGCATATCATGTTTAACAACGTCAGGGTTCCCAAGGAAAATATTCTACTGGGTGAAGGTCGCGGTTTTGAAATTTCCCAGGTTCGCCTGGGTCCCGGACGAATCCATCACTGTATGCGTTCGATCGGCCAGGCTGAAAAAGCACTGGAACTCATGGTCAAGCGTGCCGGCAGCCGGGTTGCGTTTGGCAAACCCATTGCCAAACTGGGCAAAAACCTGGAAGTGATCGCGCGGTGCCGTATCGACATTGATTCCATGCGGTTAATGGTACTGCAAGCCGCCAAGGCAATGGATGTCCTCGGAAACAAGGAAGCCAGAGTTTACGTGAGTGCGGTCAAAGCCATGGTGCCTGATAAAGTCTGTCAGATCATCGACGCAGCAATCCAGATGCACGGTGCTACCGGTATATCGCAGTGGACGCCACTCGCCGGTATGTATACCAATCAGCGTCATTTGCGATTCGCTGATGGACCGGATGAAGTCCATCACATGGTAGTCGGTCGTGCGGAAGTGCAAAAATACGATCTGTGGTAAATCAAAATTCGGGAGAGTCGTTTCATTGAGCGGAAAGGTCTTGCTCTACAGTTAAGTCGGCTCGGCAAGACCCACCGTTCACAGTCGGAGGAGTTATTCGTTGAATGGATTTGAATACATAGCACGTATCTTAAAAAGCGAAGGTGTCGATTTGATCACCTGCTTTCCCAGCAATCCGCTTATCGAAGCTGCCGCGATTGAAAACATTCGTCCGGTGGCATTCCGGCACGAGCGAGGCGCCATCATGGCTGCCGACGGTATCAGCCGCACCAGTGATCGCCAGCAGTTCGGAGTAGCGGCCATTCAATCTCAAGCCGGTGCAGAGAATGCTATGGGCGGGATTGCCCAGGCTTATGCAGACAATATTCCAATCCTGGTGCTGCCAGGCGGTTTGTTCCTGAACCAGATCGCTGTGAAGCCCAATTTTTCAGCGGTACGTAATTACCAGGGAATAGTCAAACAGGTAGAAGCCATTTATCGACCCCAGGATGTGGGAAATGCAATGCGGCGGGCATTCCACGCGCTGCGAAACGGTCCTCCGGGTCCGGTAGTTGTGGAGCTCACCACCGATGTATGTAGTCTTGACGTACCGGACGCCTCACAAAACTACCAATCACCCGTGAGCATGCATCAACAGCCGTCTTCGAGTGATATTAAAGACGCTGTAAAGGAGCTGCTGGATGCTGCCAGACCGGTTCTCTGGGCAGGACAGGGGGTGCTGTTCTCCCAGGCGACTGAAGATCTCAAAACCCTGGCTGAACTCACTGGAATTCCAGTTTTTTGCACCATGCCAGGAAAATCAGCCATGGATGAACGCCATCCCTTATGCCTGGGTGCTGGCAGCGGTATGACCACAATGGCAGCCGGATCCTGGCTCAAAGAGTGCGATCTGATCCTGGCGCTGGGATCGAGCCTGACCCGGACTTTTTACGGTCAACGTATTCGGGGCAAGAAAATCCTGATACAAAACACGAATAATCCGCAGGACATAAACAAGGATGAATCTATCGACATTGGCCTGCCCGGAGATACCAAGCTAACGATCCTGGCACTGATTGATGAAGTCAAAGCAGTGCTTGGTGAATCCGGCCGGGGTACCGCGAATCAAACGACAGCACAGATTGCCACTGACCGGAATGCCTGGCTTGAGGAATGGCAGCCACTGCTCACGTCTGATGAAGAACCGCTAAATACGTATCGGGTTATTCATGAAATTGATCAGACCCTGGATCGGGAAAACAGCATCGTAACCCATGATGCAGGCGCACCCAGAGACTCCATGGTGCCCTTTTACACAGCTACCCTGCCCCACAGTTATATCGGTTGGGGAAAAACCACGCATCTCGGGTTCGGCATCCCACTCATGATTGGAGCAAAAATGGCCAATCCGGAGAAATTTTGTCTGAACCTGATGGGCGATGCTGCGTTCGGCATGTCGGGACTCGATATCGAAACAGCGGCCAGGAGTGGCTTCGCCATAACCACCGTGTTGCTGAACAACGGTGGCATGGCGACTTACCCCGGAGGGTTTCCGAATGCCAGAGAAAAATATGGCGTATCGCATATGCTGGGTGACTATGCCAGGATTGCAGAAGGCATGGGCGCCGCTGGCCTTACGGTAACCAAAGTCAAAGAGATGGCACCTGCTCTGGAAGAAGCCAAGCGCCTGAACAGCGAAGGCCAGACGGTACTGATCGATGTTCACTCCAATATGGAGGCAAAGAAGTCATCTTACTGAAAGCAGTTCCGCTTACTTGCTCATTGATCCGCTAGTCTGCCTTTTTGGCAGTACCAATCAATCACCGGTAAACACAGGTTTACGCTTCTTCAGGTAGGCGTCAACAGCCTCCTTCCTATCGTTGGAATATGCATTCAGCATATTCTGGTCAAAGTCCATGTGCATGATGGACTGATCCAGTGCTGAACTGATTGCATTGACACTGCGCTTTATCATCTGACAAGCTACCGGCGGTTTCGCCGCATAAAATTCTGCCACCTCGATCGCTCGTGACATCAGCTCAGAGTGTGGCACCAATTCATCAATCACGCCCCACGCCAGCAGCACTTCTGCGCCAATGTGTTCCCCACCCATAACCAGTCGCTTGGCACGAGCCGGTCCCGCCAGATGCGTGATCAACGGCAGGCTCTGCCACATCAGGTTGACGCCAATGTCGATCTCGGGATAGGCGATAAAGCAATCGTCAGCACCAATACGAAAATCCATTGCTGTGGCCAGGCAGGCTCCCCCGCCCATAGCAGCACCATTCCAGGCAGCGATGGTTACCTGATCCATACCGGTTATGGCTCGGATTGTGCGCTCCCCCATGCGCATACTGCGCCGCCTTTGTACCATTGGCTCCGGTCCGGCTCCCGGATCGGTTAGATCAGCACCGGATGAAAAATGCTTGCCTGCACCGGTGAAAATTACTACCCGGGTTTCAGCATCGTCACGAAAAGAATAAACCGCTGCCTCGATATCCCGCAGGTGGTCCTGGTTCAGTGCGTTTGCCTTATCAGGTCGATTAAACGTGACGGTGGCAATCGATCCTTCGCGCTCTATATACAGGTTGTCGTAGTCCATTGATCGGGCCTCCTCAAGTTATATGCTAAAACATCGCCCAGGACGATGATTCACGACCTGCTCTCCTGTTCGCTGTAGAAAGGTTCGTGCGGGCGCGGTCTTCTGGCAGCAGACAGCGCCCAGAATCCTATCACGGTGGTAAATGTGGTCCGTATTGACAGGAACACAACCGCCGGTAGGAATACGAACATCAAATTCAGCAAATCGTTCCAAAGCCAGGCATAGAGACACACTTTGATGAAGTAGAAAGCGGGTAGCTGTTCCCGCCAGAAGTCGCTAAAAGACAGACTCCACAAAGTCCAGGGGCTGATCCAGATAGTTATCAGGATCCAGAAGAGCAAGACCAGTTCAATAAAGCTGACACTGAGGAACAAGTAACCGAGGAAACTTAAGAAGGTTCTGGGTAAGGTGTCTGCATTGCTAACCAGCAAAAAGACGAGCAACCCAACAATGGCAATTACGACCAATCCGGTTACCAGCAATATTCAGATCTCCGTATGACTTCCCGCTCGTCCCGCGAATTGGATACTACATGGAGAAATTGCGACTTGTAAAGTTTACTCTTATCCGGCAAACCCTTACCTGAAGAGCTGGTGTTGCTTTGAGTGGTTGCTGTATGTTCCTATATGCATTTCCTAAAGAGTCTGTTAATCCATGCGTACACTTCTATTCACAGAACTGACCAGCAGCCCCATTGAGTTCAGGGGTGCACTTGATTTCGATGTTCGTAAACAGGGTATCAGTCCACGCAGGCTGCCGGATTGGACGCGAACACAGGTGCCTGAAATGCTTGATGTCATGCTGCGTATGCCTTCCGGTGTACGACTCGCTTTTACCACTTCATCCGAAACAGTCGAGTTAACTGTACTGACAACCCGCATTGTTAATGAGGGTAGGCCCCCTCGTCCGGTCACGTTCGATCTGTCGGTTGACGGGTCGACGCCTCTGTCTCAATCATTTGATAAAGGAAACAGTATCCTGCTGTTTGCCGACCGGCCCGATGAATTCGAATTAGTACGCGGCGAAGCATACCAGGTGAGATTCGATGACTTGGGACCCGGCGAGAAATATTGCCAGCTCTGGCTCCCCGCCAATACATATGTTGAATTGCGATCATTCAGTATCGACGATCGTGCCAGCCTTGGACCACCACCCGCTATCGAGCGATCCTGGGTGCATTATGGCAGTTCCATCAGCCATTGTATGGAAGCAGATCAACCCACTGGTGTGTGGCCGGTAGTCGCATCACGGCTGGCTGGATTCGAACTTACCAATCTTGGGTTTGGCGGACAGTGCCATCTTGATCAATTCATTGCACGGACCATTGGTGAATTACCGGCTGATCTGATCAGCATCAAGGTGGGGATCAATATTGCAAATCTTGATTCAATGCGTGAACGAGTATTCACCCCCGCTTTACACGGTTTTCTGGATACGCTGCGGGAACGTAAAGTTGACACTCCGATCCTGCTGATTTCACCGATATATTGCCCATCTGCCGAGGAACATCCGGGACCGACGGTTCCTGACAAAAATGGTAAGTTTGTTACCATTCCTGGTTCTGAAAATATCCGCTGGGGTTGCCTGACGTTATCCAGAATGAGAGAGATCATTGCCGATGTCGTGGCAAAACGCACGTCAGCCGGTGATACTCGGCTCCGGTATCTGAACGGACTGGAACTGTTTTCATCTGCCGATGCACACGATCTGCCAGACGATCTGCACCCGAATCCGGCAGGTTATCAACGACTGGGCAAGAGGTTTGCTGATCGTGTATTCTCCCCAGACGGTATTTTGGGAAATATCCATTACTCGTAGATAGAGGTGGCCATGCCATTCAAATATGTACAATCCGCGTATCCCGTCAGGGATGATATTGGCGAGGCTCATCGCTGGGTCTGGGACAAGATTTCTCGGGCCGGTGCATGGTGGACCGGATCTGAACGCGTGGCGATCGCTCAAGAGGTACGCCTGGCAAGAACGTGTTCATATTGCGCAGAACGCAAATCAGCGCTTTCTCCTACCCATAAGAAAGGTCAGCATCTCAGTCAAAACATACTGGATGCGGCATTGATCGATGCAATCCATCGAGTGACCACTGATGCATCCAGGTTGACGCGTTCCTTTCTCGACGAACTGAATCAAGCCGGTATCAGCGATGCCGCTTATGTTGAGATGCTGGGGATTGTCGTCTCCATGATGAGCATTGATGTTCTGCACGAAGCGCTGGATTTGAAGTTGGAGAATCTGCCAGATGCAGTTGCAGGAGAACCCAGTCATTATTTGCCTGAGCACCTGACAGACGATGGTGCGTTTGTAAAAATGATCCAGGCAGCGAATTTATCAGCGCAAGACGCTGATATTTTTGGTGGATCATCCAGGGCACCCAATGTCTTGCGGGCGATGAGTGCCCACCCCGATAGTGTTCGCATGCTGAATAGATTATCAGCAGCGCATTATATTCCCATGAAAGATGTGGCTGATCCACGCAAAGAGGGAGGCAGAGCCATATCACGGGCACAAATCGAATTAATTGCCGGTCGGGTTTCTGCGATAAACGACTGCTTCTACTGAACCACTGCTCATTCGATGCTGCTCAGTCTGAGTAGCCAGCTGCATGGTGATCAAGTCGATCTGAATACTGTTACACTAGGGGATACAGTGGACTCCGGTGTCGTTGCCAGCAATGAGCTGATTGCATTTGCCGAGAGTGTTTTAAGCGGACGGAAAGAGGCATTGGAACTAGCACGGCAGCAGTTGATAACCACTCTGGGAGTGGAGGCGATGGTTGATGCTGCGGCTATTGTCGCCAACTTCAGCCGTATGGTGCGCATTGCCGACGGAACGGGTATCCCCCTGGACGACATGTTGCTGGAAGGATCTGCCAGTATGAGAGAGAATTTGGGTCTCAATGTTTTTGGTCAGGGTCCGGAATAATTCGCCTGTGCCAATGGGCGGGCATGAGAGAGGAAATAACAATGAAAATCACTCACAATCATTTTACATCAGAACAGGAAGCACTTGCGGAAATCAACGCAGTTGGATATCACAGCATCGTGGTCGATGTACCCGCAGGTGAGGCAGAGACACATTGGCATGACTTTGATTCAATGACCTTCATTCTTGGGGGTGAACTGGAATTGATCAATGAAGAGACCGGTGAAGTATGTAAATGCGCAAAAGGAACTCGAGTCGTTGCGCCAGCCAATTTGCTTCACAGCGAGAAAACAAAGGGGTTTCGTGCTGTCATCGGGTTTAACACAGATCCAGAGAAGTTATCACAACCAATCAACAAACCGCCGGTTGCGGCATGAAGTCAGCTAACTTGCAGTGGAAATCTTTCACAACACTCTCAGCGCTCCGACATCAACGGCTGGCCTGTTTAATCCGGTAATCGGCTAATGTCAAAACTGGTATTACTTGGCGGTCCGGTTGGGGTCGGTAAGACCAGCACCATGAAGTGTTTGTCAAAGCAGCTTTCCAATGCTGGTTTTCTCGATGCGGACGATGTCTGGCGGGTTTCCGAAGATCTGAATACAGATGAATTCAGAAAGCACGCTCACGACAATGTCAATGCTGTAATGAAGGGATATTTTCGGGCTGGTGTACCAATTGGCATCGTTAGCTGGGTGTTTGCCCGTTCGCAACTGTATGAACCGGTAATCAATGCCCTGGATAAATTTGTCACCTCAGTTCTGCAGATTTATCTGATCGCGACTCCTGAAGTAATAGCAAATCGAATCAGAAATCGTCGGCAAGCCATGCTGCACACATACAATGAAGAAGCCCTCATCAAGTATTCGCTCACCCGGCTCGAGCTGATTAGTGCTCTGCCGTATCCAAAAATTGACACCTCCGGTTTGACACCGCAGCAGGTAGCAGATGAAGTCGAACGGTGCATTTCCGAGCACGGCAATGAGTCACCCTGACTTGAGATTCATGCCATATCCTTATCGGCAATATTGTTAAGCCCATCAGTGGGTGATCGGACGATCAGATCTTACTCTGGCAGATTCAGCAGGAAAAAGTCCATGGCATTCTGGCCCATCACCTGTCGTACTTCAGAATCTGTAAACCCTTCATCCAGCATTGTTTGCGTTAGAATGGCAAGTTCTGACGTGTCAAACAAAACCTCAGTTGTACCGTCATAGTCAGAACCAAGTGCGACATGGTCAATTCCCAGCAGGTCGATTGCGTACCGGATCGATTTCACCACACCTTCAGGCGTGAAGTCACATACCGCTCCATCCCAATAGCCTATACCGATGATGCCGCCCTTTGCTGCGATACGTTGCATCAGGGCATCTGCCAGATTTCGTCCCCGGTCGCATACTCCTTCGACACCACCATGAGACAGCATTACCGGTTTATCTGAGATATCGAGCACATCGCTAACCATTTGAGGCGAGGCGTGCGCGACGTCAATGATGATACCCAGTTCATTGGCTCGACGTACCACATCTTTCCCAAAAGGGGTTAATCCAGCCCTACTGACCCCATGCAGCGAACCACCCAGCCGATTATCAAAAAAATGTGTCAAACCTGTGATGCGCAAACCTTCTGCAAACAATCTATCCAGATTTTCCAGATTCCCTTCCAGCGCGTGAGCGCCTTCAGTCAGAAAGATACTTCCCACAACCTTCTCCCCGGCCAATCTTCGTGAGATAAGTGTTCGCATATCGGCAACCGTTCTGATAATCATAAGATCACCTTCACTGGCTCTGGCAAAGCCATATAGCTTGGATAGCTGATATCGCGCACGTTCATAGATACTAAACCAGGTGCGTATTGGCCATAACTGAGCGATCGCCAATGAGGTTATGTTGTCAGACTCACCAGTATTCTGATCATAGTTCTGCCCGGAAGGGCTTTTGGTAGTTGCAGAGAAAACCTGCAAAGCGACATTTCCTCTTTTTAACCTTGGTAAATCTATATGGCCGATGCTCGACTCCCGCAGCAGATCACGTTTCCAAAGCAAAGAATCCGCATGCAGATCAGTGATGAATAAACCGTCGTGAAATGACTGGATCTCCGGACGGATAGAGTAGGGAGCGTGGGCTTTGACGACATTCATTTCAGATTCGATGATGCCAGGTACAACCCATTGAACAATTGCAAGCACCATAATCAATACAAGCACCAGTGCGATTGCAAAATATCTAGCGATTTTCATTTCATTACTCCTGTTTACCTGGGCTATCAACCAGACAACACCATAACGTCCCTAACAAAATTACACGGCCGCAAACACATCGGCCCAGTCCTCTATTGCCTTTTCCTGG
>CAZNFE010000079.1:9544-9679 GCA_964571945.1 uncultured Pseudomonadales bacterium | reverse complement strand
TATGTCGATGCAATTGCGGGCACACAGGCAACCATTCTCGATACAAGAAAGACAAACACAGGCCTGCGCCTCGCCCCACAATCTGCTGCCGCCGCTCCCGTTTGCGGCTGGCAAGCCGGACCTCTCTGCTCTCGC
>CAZNFE010000079.1:0-9444 GCA_964571945.1 uncultured Pseudomonadales bacterium | reverse complement strand
TGCTTGCGCCGCAATCTGCTGCCGCCGGTCCCGTTTGCCGCTGGCAAGCCGGAACTCTCTGCTCTCGCTGCTTGCGCCGCAATCTGCTGCCGCCGGTCCCGTTTGCCGCTGGCAAGCCGGAACCTTAATGGGCGGCCCATTCAATTTTGTCCAAATCTACGCCGTCCTTGTACATGTCCCACAAGGGTGACAACTCTCTCAGCTTTTCTACTGCTGACTTGATTTTGGCAACGGCATAGTCCACTTCTGCCTCGGTCGTAAACCGACCAATGGTGATGCGCAATGAACTGTGAGCCAATTCATCGTTCAAACCCAGGGCTCGCAAAACATAGGATGGTTCGAGGCTGGCAGATGTACATGCGGAACCCGAGGATACTGCCAGATCGGTAAGTGACATAATCAGTGACTCACCTTCTACAAAATTAAAGCTGATATTGAGATTACCTGAAACCCGATGTTCCATATCACCATTGACATACACTTCTTCCATGTCTTTAAAGCCGTTCCACATTCTCTCCCTCAGTGCTGAAATTCTGGCTGCTTCCGAGTGCATTTCCTGTTTGGCAATTCGGAACGCCTCACCCATCCCTACCAATTGATGGGTAGCCAGTGTACCGGAACGCATACCTCTTTCATGACCGCCGCCGTGTATCTGTGCTTCCAGACGAACTCTGGGTTTTCTTCGTACAAACAACGCACCAACACCCTTCGGGCCATATACCTTGTGGGCAGAAAATGACATGAGGTCAACTTTCAACTGTGCCAGATCAATATCAATCTTGCCGGCACTTTGCGCCGCATCGACGTGGAGAAGAATCTTATGCTGCCTGGTTATTTCTCCGATCTCCGCAATGTCGTTGACCACCCCGATTTCATTGTTTACATGCATAATGGAGACGAGCATTGTATCTTCTCGAATTGCCTCCGCGACGCTTTGCGGAGAAATCAGTCCATCAGTACCAGGATCAAGATAGGTAACTTCAAAACCTTCTCTTTCGAGTTGCCGGCATGAATCCAACACGGCTTTGTGCTCAATTTTCGAAGTGATGATATGGTTACCCTTATTCTTGTAGAAGTGTGCCACACCTTTTAACGCAAGGTTGTCTGACTCGGTAGCTCCCGATGTCCAGACGATCTCGCGCGAGTCACAATTGACCAGATCAGCTACCTGCCTGCGCGCAATTTCGACAGCTTCCTCCGCTTCCCAGCCAAATTGGTGAGAACGTGATGCCGGATTCCCGAATGTGCCTTCAGCGAGAAGACACTCACTCATCTTCTGCGCGACCCTGGGATCCACTGGTGTCGTTGCTGCATAATCAAAATAAATGGGTAATTTCACAATTTTTTCCAATTCTTACGATTTTCTATACTTCCGTTGACGCTAGTCTTTCCAGGATTTCAAACTGTCCCATAACTTCCGAACCAGAAGCTGATTCCTGGCTGGCTGCAGCTTGCTGCCTCTTTCGGCGTTCGATGATACTCGCAAGATCAATCTGTGACAAAAATTGATGAATCTGAGTACTCAAGTCAGACCATAATTCGTGCGTAAGGCAGATCTCACCCTGATGGCAGTCTGCCCTGCCACCACAACTCGTTGCATCCAGCTTTTCGTCAACTGAATCAACGATTTCTGCCACACAGATATTGGCACTGTCTCGGCTTAATTTGTAACCGCCACCCGGTCCACGCACCGAGCTTACCAGGTTGCTGCGTCTCATCTTTGAGAAAAGCTGTTCAAGATAGGACAAGCTTATGCCCTGTCGTTCAGATATATCCGCCAAACTAATCGGCCCTGAACCCTGGTGTACAGCCAGATCCAACATCGCTGTAACTGCATATCTACCTTTTGCCGTTAACCTCATCTTTTGCGCCTCTGGCGAACTCTATCTGCCTATGAAGCGGTTAATTATGCTATACCCGACTATTTTAGTCAATTATTAATGCAATTGCACCTCTGATGAAATTCTGAGGCGGAAAAGCCAGCGAAATTCAACTTATTCACCAATTTTGTGTTCAATTGACGTGAGGATACCGCGCAGGATATTCATCTCCATTTTGTCCGCGCGAATCCGCTGAAACAATCTTCTCAATCGAGTCATTAATTGCCGTGGATTATCAGGATCGTGGAACTCAAGCACCGTCAATGTACGTTCAAGATGTTCGAAAAATAGCTCCACGTCCGAATGAGTAGCAAATTCCTGATCCCAGTGGTCCGGATCCACTCCCAGGGAAAACGCAGGATCCAGACTCGTATCCGGCTGAGCAGCGGCAGTTTCCGTGACCGGTTCTGTCTGATCCAGGAATGCGCAGCGTATCGCATAGCTGATGACCTGGACTGCCATGGCGAGATTCAGGGAGGTATATTCTGAACTGGTCGGAATATGCACATGGAACTGGCATTTTTGCAGTTCTTCGTTCTTTAGCCCCCGGGCTTCCCGCCCGAAGACCACGGCAACTTCATGCTGAGAGGATTCCCTGATCACCTGACTGCCGCACTGTTCCGGGGTTATCATCGGCCACGATATTCTTCTGTCCCTGGCACTGGTTCCGATCACCAGCCCACAGTCACGGATGGCCTCATCCAGTGAGTCAACAACAACTGCCTGCTCGATCACATCAACGGCACCGGCAGCCCTCCATCGCGCTTTGTCAGCCGGAAAAAGTTTCGGAGCAACCAGGTACAACCTGATCAACCCCATATTTTTCATCGCCCGGGCAGCAGCTCCTATATTTCCCGGATGGGTGGTATTCACCAGCACAATTCTTACCTGGTCCAGATTAGCCACGCAAATTTCCTCGGCATATCAGATTTCAATTATCCGGCAAAGCCGGGAGTTTACGCTTGTAGTAACAATACGCCCTATTATCCCTGCAAACCGGGTCCTATATCCGTTATTCAGTATTGTTTAACAGGCAACTCATATTTTCTCTCAACCGCCCCCAAAACGAAACGATTGCTTGGGTTCTCACCTATCAGGTTATGCCTTACTGCGACCTGCGGGAAAATGTCCTGGATAGTACGTGCTCATCAATTGCTTCTGTGCCTGGTATTCCTGCTCCTGATATGTGCAAGTCTTTGATTTTATTGGTTTCTATTTTGGCAGTATCGCTTGAAGCGGCTCCTATAGGGAGTTTCCGGCCAGCAACAGTCAGGCTAAAATCAGTAGTATCCGCATCGATTTTTTCCGACAGGCTCCACCAACTCTGGTATTATGCAGCCCGAAATTATCCTGCAGCCAATCGCCACTATCCCAGGGCAGCTCTGATTAAGTAGTTGGTTTGACCATAACAGGTGATGCAGCATCCCTGCGCGACGACGAGAAGGAAATGGTGTGGCATGGTATTTAGGATATGCTTTAGCCTCCGGGATGCCTTACCAATGGCTTTCCGCTAGTCGACCCAACACAGTTATGGTCGAAGTAGCGGACCGACGTTTCGATCCTGGTCAGATTTTCCAGACACGACTTTTACCGGATTCTGTTCTATGCAACCTATGGTCAATATAGCTCTGAGGGCAGCCAGGAAAGGCGGTCAAATAATCGGTCATGCAATGGATCGACCCGATCTGACCCGGGTAGACGAAAGCTCACCAGGGCACTACATCACCAATATCGGAAGGAAGGTGGAACACGAGATAATAAATTCTCTGCAACTGACCTACCCCGATCACCATTTCAAAAGCGAAGCATCCAATCATCAGTCTACAGAAGGTGATACGCCGGATATCGTTTGGCTCATCGACCCATTGAACGGTACCACTAACTTCATTCATGGCATCCCGCATTTTGCCATCTCCATCGCATGCCAGGTCAAGGGGAAAGTAGAGCATGCAGTCATACTCGATCCAATACGGCAGGAAGAATTCACCGCCAGCAGGGGACACGGTGCTCGTTTGAACAATATTCGCATTCGTACCAATAAGAAGGAAGGATTAAACGGCACACTGATCGCCGCCGGTGCTCCTGCGGACGAAGCAGATATGCAAAAATCAATGGATCTGGAGTTGGCCGCGACCAGATCGGGCGCTCGTCTGCGCCAGTCAGGTTGTCCCGGTCTGGATCTGGCTTACCTTGCAGCAGGACGTATTGATGGCATCTGGCTATGTGGACTGGCCCAATGGGAGATTGCAGCGGGTATTCTGCTCATTCAGGAAACGGGTGGACTGGTGAGTGACTTTTCCGGCGCTCAGAATTTCATGAATTCAGGGAATCTCACGGCAGGCAGTCCAAAGGTATTTAAACCGCTAATACAGCTAGTGCAAAAAAATCTGGCTGACCGCTGAATCGTCCAGGCATGCCATGATGAAGCGATCCACTCACGGCTGAGCCCCATCCTTTCCGTCGGCACCTTCCTTCACCGGTATCGCAAGATCTTCCCTGCTGACATTCATCATCAACAACACATTCGCTGCAATATAGATGGATGAATAAGTACCCACGAAGATACCGATAATCAGCGCTTCAGCAAAAGCATGTATCAGCTCACCGCCGAGAAAGTACAGTGCAAGCACTACCAACAGGGTAGTAAATGAAGTCACCAGCGTTCGAGCCAGCATCTCATTCAGAGATCTGTTTATAATTTCGACAGGATCACCCCGTCGAACTTTGCGAAAGTTTTCCCGGATTCGATCCGATACGACGATGGTGTCATTCAGTGAATATCCGATAATTGCCAGAATGGCAGCCAATACTGTCAGGTCAAAGTTCCAGCGGAAAATCGAGAACAGACCCAGGATAAACATTACATCATGAAACAGTGCCACTACAGCACCCACGGCAAATTTAAGCTGGAACCTGAATGCGACATAGAGCATCACCATTGCAAGCGCCAGGAGCATACCTAGCCCACCCTGATCTCTGAGTTCATCACCTACGGCCGGCCCGACATATTCGGAGCGTCTTAACGAAACTGTGCCATCATGGGAATCACGCAAAACCTTCATCACGCGATCACCAAGCCTGGCATTAATTTTTTCATCCAGGTGTTTCTGTGGGGGTATCCTGACCAGAATATCTCTATCTGAGCCAAAATACTGGACAACAAACCCGGTAAACCCGGATTCAGTCAGTACATCGCGGACGTCTTCCGGGTTGACCTCAATATCGTACGAGACTTCCACCAGCGTACCACCGGTAAAATCGAGGCCCCACTCGACCTGATTAAACGCCAGCGAAATTAGAGACACGATCACCAGCACCAGCGAAATGCTACCGGCTATCTTCCGCTTACCCATAAAATCGATATTCAGTTGGCTCACTTCCTTCATCTTTTTTTCCTGTTTTCCAAAGCTTCCCGGTTTCCTTATATAGAGAGAGCCTTTAGATTTCGGCCGCCATAAACAATGTTTACAATTGCTCTGGTCCCCATAATGGCTGTGAACATGGACGTCATGATGCCGATGGAGAGAGTGACAGCGAAGCCTTTAATCGAACCGGTGCCAATACTATAGAGTATCACCGCTACCAGTAACGTCGTCAGATTGGCATCGAGAATGGTAATAAATGCTCGCTCAAAACCTGCATTAATGGCAGCCTGAGGAGACATTCCGTTTCTCAATTCTTCCTTAATTCGAGCAAAAATCAGCACATTCGCGTCTACTGCCATACCAACGGTCAACACGATACCTGCGATTCCAGGTAGTGTTAATGTCGCTGACAGGCTGGACATAATCGCAACCAGTAATACCAGATTACTTGCCAACGCAAGATTTGCAGCCAGACCAAAAAAACGGTAGTACACCAGCATAAAAAGCAACACCAGCACAAGACCCACAATCACCGATATCGCGCCCTGCTTGATATTATCCTCACCCAGGCTGGCACCAACCGTTCGTTCTTCAACAATATACATGGGCGCCGCTAATGCCCCTGCCCTTAGCAGCAATGCAAGATCTCTGGCTTCCCCGGCCTGGAGACCAGTGATTCTGAATCGGGTTCCCAGGGCTGACTGTACCGTAGCGAGACTGACAACCCGCTTCTCTTCTACCGGAATATTCTGTTGTATTTCTTTGCCATCAACATTTCGATAGACAGTTTTATTCCTGGTCTCTATGAACAGCACACCCAGTCGGCGCCCAATGTCATGCCTGGTTGCTCGATGCATCAATTCTCCACCGGTGCCGTCCAGGGTAATATTGACCTGTGGTAAACTGGAATTTTGATCAAAACCCACCTGTGCATCAACAACCCGGTCTCCGCTGATAATGATTCGTTTCTCGAGGCGCACATCACGTCCTTCATAGTCCCAGCCAACAGTGGTGCTCCTGGGAGCATCCGGCTTCGCCTCGAAGTGGAACTCCAGTGTCGCCACCTTACCCAGGATTCTTTTCGCCTGGGCCGTATCCTGAACGCCTGGCAGGTCAACCACGATACGATTGCTGCCCAGGCTTTGTACCAGTGGTTCTGATACACCGAGTTCATTCACACGGTTTCGAATGGTTTGCAGATTCTGCTTCACTGCATAATCCTGGATGTTCTTGATTTCCACTGCTGTGATGGTCAACAACAACCGATACCCCTTATTATCGTCGGTGGAAAATCCGAATTCACGATACTGATTTTCAAGCAGACGCCTGGCTTCATTTCTCTGATCTTCTTTGGCGAACGAAATTTGCAACGTACCATTTTCATCCTGGGTGAAATCCGTGTACCGCAACCTGGCTTCCCTGAGCTTCCTTTTTATGTCTGTTTCCTGCCCCTTCAATCGATCCTTAACGGTCTTCCGGGTATCCACCTCCATTAGAAAGTGCACACCGCCACGCAAATCAAGCCCGTACTTCATTGGCTGTGCACCTGCAGATACCAGCCAACCGGGTGTAGTCGCGGCAGAGTTGAGTGCAACCACATAACTTTCCCTGCTCTCCGCCAATGCTCTTTGGACCAGATCCTGTGCCTTCAATTGATCTTCTGCAGTGGTGACCCGGAGTAACGCGTTGGTTCCCTGCAGCTCTGCACCAAAGTATTCAATCCCAGCATCATCAAGAACTTTTGATATCTCTTTCAGATTTTGCACACTGACGCTGCCACCGCTGGCTTCTTTGGTTACCTGAATTGCATAGTCGGGGGGATAGAGATTAGGCAGCGCATAGATGACACCGAAAATCAGTGCTGCAAGAATAACAAGATATTTCCAGACTGGATAAGTATTGAGCATAGCGGACCTTGGTAATATGAATTCGTAGAAACAACTCAGGGCTTAGTCGGCCACATCCTTTCAGTATTCAAAATCAATTCGTGGCATGATTTAAGAAAAGATGCATTTCACTAGATGGATTTTATGGTCCCTTTTGGCAACACAGCCGAGACCGACCCTTTCTGAAGTTTCATTTCAATTTTATCTGCCACTTCAAATACCAGGAAATCCTCTTCAACCTTCACTATCTTGCCAATCAATCCACCATTGGTAACGACTTCGTCACCTTTACTAAGGCCGGCAACCAGGTCGCGGTGTTCCTTTGACCTTTTGCTCTGGGGGCGCCAGACAATGAAGTAGAATATTAGTGCGAAAGCAACAATGATAAATATGTCAAATCCACCGGCCCCTTGAGCCGGTCCTTCGGCAGCCATAGCTTCTGTGATAAAAAAACTCATAACTCAAATTCTCAAAAACATTCTCGTGTATAGCCACCTAAATCCCGTGTGGAAATTCAGATGATTTCGATACGCTCTGGATCACGCCGGAGCGGCGGGTGCCTATTTTGCTGCATTCGCCGCACAGAAACCACTTTTTGATGGATTATTTTGTCCATCGATCATAGACAACCTGAATAAACTCATCCAGCTCACCGTCAGTTATCGCCTCTCTCATCCCGGCCATCAATGACTGATAATAACTCAGGTTATGAATCGTATTGAGCTGCGCACCCAGCATCTCACCACACTTGTCCAGGTGATGCAGGTAGGCTCTGGTAAAATTTCTGCACGTATAGCACTCACAGTCACTATCCAATTGGTCAGTATCCTGTTTATATGCCGCATTGCGAATTTTAACAACTCCACGAGAAGTGAACAGATGTCCGTTTCGAGCATTTCGAGTTGGCATGACGCAATCGAACATATCAATCCCTCTGCGTACACACTCCATCAAATCTGCGGGCGTCCCAACGCCCATTACATAGCGCGGTTTATCAGCAGGCATGCCAGGGACAATCGAATCAATCATCGCCATCATCTGATCCTTTGGTTCCCCCACTGAAAGTCCCCCGATGGCATACCCGTCAAACCCGATTTCAATCAGACCGTGCAGTGATTCTTCACGCAGATCCTCGAACATGCCTCCCTGAACTATGCCAAACAAAGCACCACTTCCAGTACCGGGAGGGGATTGTACATGGCTGGTCTTACTCCGCTGTGCCCAGCGAAGTGACAACTCCATGGATTCTCTGGTTTCCTGTCGGGTCGCTGGAAATGGTGTGCATTCATCAAAAATCATCACAATATCCGAACCCAAATCCCGCTGGATAGCCATTGATAATTCCGGGCTGAGAAACACCTTGTCACCATTTACAGGAGAGCGAAAGGTAACTCCCGCATCGCTGATCTGCCGCAAATCGCCGAGACTGAAGACCTGAAAACCTCCGGAATCCGTCAGTATCGGGTGTGGCCAACCCATGAAGTCATGCAGGTCTCCATGCTTCTTTATGATCTCTGTGCCGGGTCTGAGCATCAAATGGAAGGTGTTTCCCAACAGGATCTGAGCGCCGGTCGCTTCAATATCTCGCGGTGACATCCCCTTGACTGAGCCATAAGTGCCGCATGGCATAAATGCCGGCGTTTCTACCGTGCCACGCATAAACGTCAGGCAGCCTCGTCTGGCCTGTTTGTATTTCCCGTGTAATTCAAATTTCACAATCAGTTCCCACTATCAGTCAAATGGCTGTACAACCACTGTTCGGGGATGTAAGTCAATTGCTCGGTGCTCATCGCACTATTGATCCGCGGTTCGATCAATCAGCATGGCATCTCCGTAACTGAAAAAACGATATTGTTTCAGAATCGCCTCCTGGTATGCCGTCATGGTTTCCGACAGTCCAGCAAAGGCGCTTACCAACATAATCAACGACGATCCGGGCAGATGAAAGTTGGTGATGAGTACGTCAACACACCTGAATTGATAACCCGGATAGATGAATATACTCGTATCGCCAACGAAGCGCCTGATTTCACCCGAGGCTGCGGCTGTTTCAAGACATCGAACACTGGTAGTACCCACCGCAACAACCCGACCACCACGCTTCCTGCAATTGATAACCTGATCGCAAACTTTCTGATTCACTTCAATTGTTTCCGCGTGCATTACATGATCTGCTATATTCTGGACACGCACCGGCTGGAACGTACCAGCACCGACATGCAGCGTTACAAATGCCTGCTCGATACCAGCTTCAGCAAGGTGCGCAAAGAGTTTTTCATCGGAGTGCAACCCCGCTGGTAGTGCAGCGCTGCA
>CAZNFE010000078.1:0-9742 GCA_964571945.1 uncultured Pseudomonadales bacterium | reverse complement strand
CTGAGACCAGAGGATTACCTGCAGGGCGTTCCATTTTTCCCCATAGAATATCCGTTGGCGCCCCGGTTTCTATGGTAATATTTGCCAGTTTTTTTGGGTATCCCCATATCTCCCTACCGGCTGCTAATGGCACTTCGCTGTTTAGCACGATATGCGGGATGTAAAATCGATCTTCACCGTTGAAACGGCACTGAATACCGAGGATCGTTTCCAGGTACGGACCGAGCGTACTGAAGGGATAATTAACGAATATCACCGATGCGATTGCCGGGGGTTCGATTTCCAATCCGGCCGGCAACAGATCCAGTGCAGCATCAAGATCTGTTTCATATGCCACGCTAATGGCGTGCACGTCACGATAGTAAATGGGTGGTTTTGCATAGAGCGGCGCGTCCACTGGAGTTGCATAACCGAATTTTTCAGCAGTTAGTCTACCTTCATGAGCCATGATTAATCCTCACTTGAACAGGAGCCAATAGTTCAAACCTAGCAGAACAGAAACGGATATTCCAGACGGGCGTCGTGGTAAAAGGTTAACCAATGACATTACCGCCCGTGGCCAGTTGTGGTCGATTTCTGGAAAGAAAAGCCTGGTCGATGGAATTACCGGTATAGGGGAGCTCAAACCTTGCTGATTGCTGGTCAGTGTCAATTCCGTTTGCCCAGTCTTCGATAATTTTTGCCATCAGTTGCCCCAGTACGGGAGAGGTCTTGAAGGAAGAACCACTCGTACCAATGCAGACAAAATAACCGTTTTCATCGGTTTTATCGACTATAGGATACCAGTCCGCTGTGCTGACATCGTACAAGGCTGATATGCCTCTTGCCGGAGATTGTTGTACTTCGGGAAATCGTTTCATCACTCTGAGACTTTGCCGCTGCCACCAGAGATCGGTTATATTCGTATCATACACATCGGGATCATCAATCCACTCCAGTTCATCACATTCCGGTTCCGTGGAGCCGACAATCAGATCCTGACCGGCGCGATCGGGTCGCCAGTAGACGCCTGATTCCATATCAGCAACTATCGGTACAGCAGATTCTGTGCTGGAGTCGTGCCTAGGATTCACCAGTGCATGGACTTCCTGTCTCATCGGTCGGGTCTGAAGTGGCAAGGTGACTTCTGCCATCTGGTTGATCCTGGCTGAGTGAGGCCCGGCGGCATTCACCAGTGCATCTGAATCGATCCGGGTCGCTGACTTCGTATGTAATCGAAAGCCACCGGATTGCTGCCGTTGGATTCTCAAAACCTCGGTGTGCATTTGAAACCTGACCCCTTCTCGTTCTGCAGCATCGCGTAGATTTTGCGCGGCAAGACCGGGCGATACCACATAGCCCGC
The DNA here is from genome assembly GCA_964571945.1 of uncultured Pseudomonadales bacterium. Classification (GTDB taxonomy): domain Bacteria; phylum Pseudomonadota; class Gammaproteobacteria; order Pseudomonadales; family Azotimanducaceae; genus JASJXV01. The sequence continues at coordinate 8,399 of CAZNFE010000078.1, read as the reverse complement.
ATCGTCCTCATAGATGCCTCCCTCAATCTTTACGTCAGAGGATTCGAAGAAAGCAGGGTCGGTTACGCTTCTCGGTGGAAACCTGGAATGCAGGTCGAGGTAAGGGAATTTGCGAGCCAATGCATCGGCATCCAGCAGTTGTACAGATACGCCAAGGCGTTGCATGACCCGTACGGTAGATATCACATCCTGGTCAACTCGCGGTGGAATAAACAGCATTCCCGGCCGCGGGAAAGTAATCAGATCATCTTTCACAGGACCGAGAAAGTCTGACCAGTTTGCCCAGATATGCGCGCCTTCATGAGCCAGTGCAATCATATCCGGTTGTGAATAATAGCGCCTGATAATCGCGCTGGAAGCTGATGTAGAACCGTGACCAACGGCCCCGTGTCTTTCGACTACAGTTACGGTCATTCCTTTGCGAGCCAGAGCCAGGGCAATGGCACAACCGATAATCCCGCCGCCAATAATAGATATACGCATGAATACCTGGTTAGTACCTCAGGAAACGCACAATTCTGCCAGTATTCTCTACACTTTGAAATAGTGAAGACAGGTACAGGGCTCACTGGAATCCGGGCGTAATACTTTCTCTGTGCAGCACTCTACGGTAGAGTTGTCGTTGCCTCACCTTTTTGTACATGGTCAAAATACATCACATTGGATAAATGGTAAGCCCATAATGAGCAGGGGAAATGAGCGAACACGGTTGCTACTCATTGGCGTTGCATGGGATGCATGTTTGATAACGCTGATGATTGCCTCATGAAAAGCGCCAATAGGACCATTTGGCAGAATAGCCAATTCCAGTCCTACCTGGGCTCGACCGCATTTTCCGGTGTAGCGTTCTCAATGCAATACCTGTTGCTCAGTTGGTTGTTGATTGGTGTTCTGCTGCTGCCTGCGGATCGAGTTGGGATGATTCAGGCCATCATGGGTATCCCAGGGATCTTCCTCCTGTTGTGGGGTGGTGCAAGCGCTGACCGGACTGATCCGCGTAGCATACTGGTCAAGGTGTACATCATCGCGCCAGTGCTGCCTATATTTCTGCTGGTTGTGGAACAGGGGCAGTGGCTCAATGTCTGGATGGTGACTCTGTGGGGACTGGCTATGAGCGTGATCACTTCGTTCTCTAGTCCGGCGCAACAAGCTATCCTGAATCGTGTGTCGGGTACAAATCTGCAGCAGGGTGTCGCAGCATCAACGGCGATAGCGTTCTTAGTGCAGATGCTCGGGCTTGGCATGGCGGGCCAGATGGATCGACTGGGTCTGTCCGCAGTGCTGATTATTCAAGCAGTATGTCTGGTGCTGGGTGCATTGATGATCCGAAGGCTGAGCGCACAGGAACCATCAAGTGTCCCGCATGAGCCGGCGCTCAAGGTAATTCTGGAAGGTTTCAAAGCCACCTATCGCGATAGAGTAATATTTGATGTGCTGGTAGTGAATTTTATTTCAACCATATTCAATGCGGGGGCATTTATGACTGTGTTTCCGTTTATTATCAAACGGATCTACAATGGCGATGCGATGTTGTTGGCAATGATGATGATTGTTTTCTATGGTGGTGCGATGATTTCAAATCTGCTGATGCTCAGATTCATGCCTTTTGTACAACCGGGTCGACTGTTTCTGTTGTTGCAGTTGTCCAGAATTTTAATCGTCCTCTTGTTATGGATTGAGCCGGACTGGTGGTTGCTTGTGCTAACGATTATTTCATGGGGACTAAATATGGGTATTACTTCTACCGTTGCGCGAACCATTGTTCAGGAATCAGCGGCAAAAGAATATCGGGGACGAATACTATCCGTTTTCAATCTGGGGCTGCTGGGCAGCGCACCTATAGGCGCATTGTTACTGGGTTGGATTATTGAGTCGTTTGGCACGCTGGATGCGCTGATTCCCTCTATGGTAGCCTCTTTGGTGTTGTTCGTTTACGGATTATACTTCACAGGCATCTGGCGCTACCGCTCACCGGTAGCATTGTAAGAGCGACATCAGTTCCTGGCTGACCATGCAGGTAGTTTTATGAATCGCTTCGGCATAAATGGAAACATCGATGGATAAAGCCGAAGGGTTCAGGGTTGTAAGCTGCTGAATATTTCCCGATTGATCCGATCTCGTTCTTCCAGGCGATCTATCTCCGATTCGTCAATGCTAAGATCCCCCAGTATCTCCCTGGTATGATCACCGAGAAATGGTGCATGTCTTTTTGGAAAATGATCCTGGTCAATCATCTGAAATGGCGGTTTTGGGTATCGCATGGCACCCAACACAGGATGTTCCGTTTCGACCAGACTCTCACCATACAAGACCTGTTCGTCTGCATGGACATCTTGAAGGGAATTGACACGAGCAACGGGTACGTTCATAGCATCAAGGTTTCGACAGATCTCTTCAGTACTGAGATTGGCCAGCAGGGCTTCAATTTCCCGTTTGAATTCGAGTGGGCGAAGCAGGCGATCCGGCAGCGTTTTGAAGCGGTTATCCTGGTGCAAAGTTGAGCCCAGCCAGACGCATAGCACTTCCAGTTCTTCATCTCTCACCAGGATGATGGCTACATGACCGTCTTTGGCTTTGAATATCTGAAAATAATCTGCCAGTTCCCCTGCGTGTTGGATGTTTTCACCCAGCAGTGTGTGTGACCACATCACGTCAGGCCAGAGATAATAGAGTGCAGAATCCAGCATGGATATAGGCAGGTACTGTCCGTTGCCGGTCTTCTCGCGTTGCAGTAATGCCGAGGTAATTACCTGGGCGGTCGTTAGTGCAGTTACCTTGTCGAACACAATGCTGGCCATGTTTTGCGGATCATCACCTCCCTGTGCCCGGGCTGCACCGCTGCTGGCCTGGACCAGAGGATCATAGACCTTCCGGTTTTTGTAGGGCCCTTCCTGACCATAACCTGAAATGGATGCATAGATCAGTCGAGGATTTATCTTTGCGAGGCTTGCATGGTCAATTCCGAGTTTCTTTACGACACCAGGTCGGTAATTTTCCAGCAACACATCGGCGCTCGCGACCAGTTTTTTGAATATGCCGATATCAGCCTCAGCTTTCAAGTCGAGCACGATGGAACGTTTATTGCGATTTAAGACGGCGAACATGGCACCCATTCCGCCACGGGAACTGCCGAGATAGCGTGCCATATCTCCCAGCAGGGGTGGTTCAATCTTGATTACATCTGCGCCCTGATCTGCCAGCATCATGGCAGCCATAGGTCCTGAAACTGTTGAAGTGAGTTCAAGCACCCGATAGTCACTCAGTGGTCCTGCCATACGTGATACTCCGAAGATTAAAGCCAGAAGTCGTGTCAGATCGATTAGTCTGCCATTGTCATGCGATGAAATCCATTCGCTATGTGGATTTTGCTGCTGCGCACCCGACGAATCTTGTCACTCCACCTCTTTCCATGCCTGACACCGCCTAAGTCCAGTCTGCTGCCCACTGACGAAGTCTGGCGCGCTGAATTTTGGTGCCGTTGGCACTCAGAGTAACCGGGAATTCATCGAGCTGGAAAATCCGGTGCGGGGTTTTGTATCCAGCCAGTCCTTCCTTGCAGCGTTGAATGATAGCCGCTTCATCGAACCGGCTGTCTGCTTCGAGGGTGACGAAGGCGATCGGACGCATTTTACCTTCGATTAGCGTCGCTACAACCTGACACCCTTGGACGACTTCCTGTTCCTGGATAAAGGTTTCAATCTCCAGTGGACTGACCAGGAAACCACCAAGGCGCAGTACATCGCCCATTCTTGATAGGAAGGTAAAGCTGCGTTCCCCGGTTGTATAACCCATGTCACCAGTGCGCAGAAAGCCATCTTCGGTAATCGCCTCAGCCGTAGCCTTCGGATCTGAATAGTATTCCCTGAACATCCCGGGGCCTCGAATTTCAAGTTCGCCCTGCTCATGGTGAGGTTGGATTGCGCCGGTTTCAATATTTCGAACCCGGACTTCGGCTGCAGATGAGACCAGTTGGCCACCACCGAACATACGAAGCTCGACCGGCATGTCAGGCGACTGCATGGCAAACAGCGCTTGTACCTCACTCATCCCGTAAAGACCGACCAGGGTTAAGCCGTGTGCCTCAGCCTTGCGTATTACGATTTCCGGATCTGCATTAAAGGCGCCGAAACCGCAATATTTGATACTGGGGAGCGCTGGAATTCGGGTATCCGTATCCAGCAGGACTTCTATCATGTCATCGGTGGCATTCAGGTAGCGCACGCGGTGCTTATCGATCTGGCTGATTGCCGTGGCAGGATCAAATGCACTCATCATAACGATGGTCTGGCCTGCCGCGATTGAAGCCATTGCCTGGGTAAAACCAAACACTCCGCAGAGTGGTAATACCTGTAATTGAGTACCTTCATCGAGTGAGGATAGTAGATGACTGCTGACATCCAGTGCGTGTCTGACAATACTCCGCTGGGTATGCAGTACGAATTTGGGTGCATTGGTGGTACCCGAGGTCATGAAAATATTGCAGCCAGCATCAGGGCTGGCCTGATCGATCCGCATGGGTTCTGCAGCAACGCTTACCAGCGCATGATACGAGTGACTTTCACAGTGGCTAAGCGAAGTGGGCAGTTGACCAGGATCAGTTCCCTCTGCATAGATAATCACATGCTCGAGGCCGGTCAGATTATCCGGTGCAATAGATTGCAGGATACCGAGAAAGTCGATACCGCGAAAACCGGGCCAGCAGACAAGAATACTGGCACCTGAGCGTGCGATGATATCTGCTACTTCCACGGCACGATAACGAGTGTTGACCGCGACAGCAATTGCGCTGAGACGCGTACATGCCAGATATATGACCAGGTAAGCCGTGCAATTCGGCAGCCAGATGGCAACCCGATCACCGGCTCGCACTCCAAGGCGATTGAGTTGTGCCGCAGCACGACGGCTCAAAAGATCCAGTTCGGCATAACTGATCGATACATCCGCATAAATTATGGCAGCATTGCCCGGTACTCGCTCACTCTGGGCAGTCAACATGCCGGTTACGGTATCATCTGTATTTTTCGCTGGCATTCGATTGGCTCTGACTAATTTCCCGTCGTTAGTGCGTGGGAAACCTGAAATTCTCTTCTACTACAGGGTAGCATATTGTATCCGGGTACAAATACCATGCGGCATGATTGTGACGAATTAACAGATACTGGAGCTAATTTGATTCATAATCAGGAACAAAGGGTTGTGCATGGAGATACAGAGTGAGTCAATCGGTACCCGTAGCGGATGCTACAAGAACTGAAATATTTGCCTGGGCGATGTTTGATTTCGCTAACTCAGGTTACACAACGGTCGTTTTGACTGCGGTTTTTAACACCTATTTCGTTTCAGTAGTGGCAAGTGAATTTGCAGACGGTACGGCAACCTTGCTCTGGACCATTGCGATTGGCATCTCCAATATCCTTATCCTCATAGTGGCACCCTGGCTGGGCGCGGTGGCAGATTTCACCGCTAAAAAAAAGTTTTTTCTGGCGATGACCACCGTTGGTTGCATTGTTTTTACAGCTTCTTTATCAATCATCGGTCCGGGTGATGTGATGCTTGCGATGATCCTGATTTGTCTGTCAAACCTGATGTTTGCCGGGGGTGAAAATCTGATTGCGGCGTTCCTTCCGGAAATTGCCAGGCCATCTGAATTGGGACGTGTCTCTGCATATGGCTGGTCACTGGGTTACCTTGGTGGTTTGTTGGTATTGGGTCTCAGCCTGCTCTGGGTCAATGCGGCACAGGCAAAAGGTTATGCGGCGGACAGATATGTGCCAGGTGTGATGTGGATCGTGGCGATTTCGTTTGGCCTAACCGCTTTACCCACTTTCCTGCTGTTAAAGGAGCGTGCTACACCGGCCGAGGACACACACAGCGCAGTTCAGGATGTGATCGCAGGATGGCAGCGTATCGGTCAGACCTTCTCGAAAGTGCACCACTATCAGGATTTGTTTCGGTTTCTGGTATCTCTATCCATCTATAATTGCGGTATCTATTCAGTAGTGGTGCTGGCGGCAATCTATGCCCAGGCTACCATGGGATTTAGTACGCGGGATACGATTCTGCTGATCATGGTAGTAAATGTTACAGCTGCCGTTGGGGCATTTGGATTCGGGCAGATTCATGATCGGCTTGGGGCAATCAAGACGCTGCTATTGACACTTGTCTTGTGGGTGATTGCTGTGTTTACTGCCTACGTTGCAACGTCGGTGGTTGTTTTCTGGATTGCAGCCAACCTCGTTGGAATTGCAATGGGCTCCTCACAATCAGCAGGCAGGGCACTGGTAGGGTATCTCACACCGGCTAACAGACAGGCTGAGTTTTTCGGTTTGTGGGGTACAGCAATGAAGCTGTCAGCCGTTGTTGGGCCATTGACATACGGCTTGACGAATCGATTGCTGGCAGGTGATCATCGAAGTGCTATTCTGTCGACGCTGTTATTCTTTATCGCTGGACTGGTACTGCTCTTGTTTGTTGATGAAGAGCGAGGCAGACGGGCGGCGATCGAGTATCCTTAACATGCAGGAGCGAAATTCTGCACTTGGCTGATACAGATGACACTGAATCTGAATAATCTTCGCATATGGAATGGTCTGGATGATGGCTACGTTACCGGTCATATCGCTATCGCAGATGGTTATATTAACGAGATAACGGAAACTGCTTTTCGGCAAGGTACGGATTGTACAGGACTGACCGCGATACCCGGCCTGATTGATGCGCACGTGCATATGGTGCTGGATGCCAATATCAGAAATCCATTCGAGCAGATTACGGATCCGGACATATTGATGCCACGCATGGCAGAACGAGCACATTCGATGTTACATGCAGGCATCACCACAGCCAGAGACCTTGGCGGAGGACACTGGCACGAATTGCAGTTGCGCGATGCCATCGCCCGTGGCGAAATTCCAGGTCCCAGGCTGATCTGCGCCGGTCAGCCTCTGACGAGTACCGCGGGGCACTGTCACTTTTGGGGAGGCGAAGCGGCAGATCTGACCGCCGCGCTGGATGTGCTGGACAGACAGATTGAGAACGGCGTCGATCTGATCAAAATAATGGCAACCGGGGGAAATATCACCCCTGGCAGCCAACCAGTGGATGCACAATTCGACACTGCTACCCTTACCGCGCTTGTTGACAGGGCACGATCTCTGGGTCGGCCTGTAGCTGCACATTGCCATGGCGTTTCGGGTATACACAATGCGGCCAAAGCGGGTGTGACTACCATTGAGCATTGTTCCTGGGTAGGAAAGGAAGGTTGGGGAGTTGCTTTTGACGATGCCGTGGCGCAGTGCATCGCAGCGCAGAGTGCCTGGGTGTCTCCGACCATCAATGCCGGCTGGCAGCGATTCAAATCGGATCAGGAACGGGTTAATCGGGTGCAGAGTAATTTTAGAAACATGCGTGCCCATGGCATTCAACTGATTGCTTCCACTGATGCCGGTATTCCCAATGTGTTCCACCATCACCTAACGAAGGCGCTGCCTGTATTTCAATTTTTTGCTGAACTGACCGCACGGGAAACGCTGATAGCAGCGACCAGCAACTGTGCCCAGGCAATTGGGTTGGGTAAGGTTACGGGTCAATTATCGGCCGGGTATGCCGCTGATATACTGTTGCTGGATGGCGATCCCTTACATGATCTGTCCGTACTTGAAAATCCTGTCGGTGTGATTGCTAACGGAAAGGTGATCAGGGCATTCTGAAGTAATACGGAATTTTCCGCACTTTTTTGCTTCCAATCAGTCAGTTATGACACAGGAACAGATTTACCATTAAGAGTGTTCTCCCATCTTTAACCCCCACGGACCACAAACTGAAACTAAATGTTGGACAACGGCATGGAAAGGTGCTGGCGGCAAATAAGTGTTTGTATTTGTTAATGCGAACTATTATCATTCAAATTGTCTGCAATAGTGATCCAATACTCATTGCTTCACAAATCCGTTAAATAGCGACCTCAAAAAAAAACAATTGGAGCACCCCTATGTTCAAATTAGCCACCCTGACACTTTCCCTGCTGCTTATTTTCTTATTCCCAATCCATGGAATGGCTGCTGGGAGCCATCCAGATAAATCTGAAAAGTCCGCTAAATCAAAGAAAGAAAAGAGTGAGAAACATAGTAAGAAAAGCCTGTTCACTGTAAAAGAAGCTGAATGGAAAGATAAGAAGGAGGAATTCAAACTAAAAGGCAAGACCCCTGACAGCGGAACCATCCAGGTGCTCAATGCGGTTGATCGATCTCTGATTGCCGAGATCGAACCGAATCATAAGCATTTCTCCTTGCGCGTCACGATCCAGGGCGGTCTGGGTGTACCCTGTGCGGTAGTTGTCGAGCAGGGGAGCAACGCGGAAGAAGTGTCCGTGGAGGATGCCCCGGCAAATTGTGGCAGAA
>CAZNFE010000077.1:0-9785 GCA_964571945.1 uncultured Pseudomonadales bacterium | reverse complement strand
CAGCCCACAGCGAAGACAGATCAAGCACTACCGGTGATGACTTCCGGGCGCTGGCAGCAGCTGGGCCGGTGATGGCTTGAGACGAAAACCACTGATCCCTTTGAAATGAATCCAGACCGGTAACCGGTATTCCCATCAAGCGACCTCGCTCTACTACGTCGGCACTGGTCCGGGTTCCGAGCAAGGATTCGATTGAGCGCCAGTCACCGACATTCGCGTCAGTTGCTAACCAGGCTGGCACTAGATGCCAGTCATCTTCTCTGGCCAGGTTGAGTGCAATCCAGCCGCTACGAGTTTCCAACAAGTGGCAACTGCCGTTAGCCGAAATCTGACCTGGATTTCTCAATCCCAGGATTTTTGCTCTCTCAGTGAGAATTGACGATCCGTCTATGTTAAGCCGAAGATTATCTCCGCAGAGATGTCGGAATAGGTTGAGCACCCCGTCTGCACAATCAGGAATAGAAGCCTGTACTCGCGAGACCCGGGGTTCTGCGTCTACAGCATTCATGCTACGAAGCAGCAATTGGGTATATGCAGCGATCGGATCGTTGTTACTTTTCATCCCCTGAGTATACTCAATTTATGGAAAATCCTGTTGCAATTTCAGATTTGGAAGCACAGCTTCTATCAACCCGGGTGGCGGACGATTATTCAGTCTTATTCGATACACCTTATATTGTCGTCGATATCGCCGGTTGGAGTCCGGTTGTCCAGGAGAATACCCTTGATGATGACTTCAGCAAACCAACTCAACCCACCTGCCCGGTAATTGCTCTGGCTCCGGCAGATGCTGAATTGCCTGCCCTGGTTGATCTGGTTGCTGCGTCGGAATCCGAACTGGCGATGCTGACTCAAGCGATTCGAGCCAATCCCATCGCAGCTACTGCACTGATTCAATTACTGCGCCACAATGAACGGGTCGACGTACTGGATGGATTATTCGCAGAATCCCTGTGCTATTCATGTCTGCAACATGGCGCGGCCTTTGGAAATTGGCTGGCAGAACGGCCGGTTACCAGTAACACGGATGAAGATATCAGCGCTCTGGTACGAATGGAGCGTATCCGGGATCAACTGGTTATCACACTCAATCGACCGCAGAAGCGCAATGCCTACTCGGCAGGACTACGAGATGCCTTGTACGAAGCATTAGCACTGGTTGCAGCCGACGACACCATCGTCACAGCTATTGTACGAGGAGCAGGTGCCTGTTTTAGTGCCGGTGGTGATCTGGACGAGTTCGGCTCAGCAACCGATGCCGCTTACGCCCATATCGTCCGAATGACCCGAAGCACCGGATCGTTGCTCAATCAGCTGAAATCAAGGGTCCGATTTCATCTGCATGGGGCCTGCATCGGCGCCGGAATCGAATTACCCTCGTTCTCTGAGCATGTGGAGGCCGCGGAGGGCAGTTTTTTTCAATTGCCTGAAGTTGCCATGGGGCTGATCCCGGGAGCCGGCGGTACGGTAAGTATCCTGCGTCGGATCGGTCGTGTACGTACGGCATTCATGGCAATCTCAAACCAGCGAATCAGCGTTGAAAAAGCACTCGAGTGGCATCTGATTGACGCGATTGGTTGACTGTTCAAGTAATGGGGATGGTCGGATCCAGCCAAGACTCATCCGATTTAATGTCATGATGTGGCAGTATCGAGCAACTCTGATCTGATCTCCCTTCGCAACAGTTTACCCGTCGGACTGTACGGCAACTCATCGTAAAATCGAATCACACCCGGCACTCGTGAAGATCGCAATTGATCCTTCACCCAGCTCTTCAGCTCGTCTTCAGCAATTTGATGTCCAGGCTTCAGAACAATGACCGCGGCTACCGCCTCACCCCATTGTTCGTCCGGAATACCGACTACTGCTACATCAGCTACTGCTTCGTGCTGCAGCAATACGTCTTCTATTTCTCCGGGTGACAGGTTTTCGCCGCCACGAACGATCACATCATCCGCCCTTCCTTCCAGGAACAGAAATCCTTCCGTATCGACATAACCCCGATCTCTGGTAGGAAACCAGCCATCCTCATCCGTCAGGCTGCCAATGCCCTTGTACTCTCCAGACACCTGCTCTCCTCGAACATAAATTTCACCACTCTCATCAGCCTGCAGTGGTTTGCCATCCGGATCCCGAATTTCGATAGTAACACCCGGCAAGGGAACACCAACCGAAACCAGCCGGCGACGCATATAAAAATCTTCGCTTGCTGCGGCTTCTCGATGTTCCTCTGGTCCGAGCACGCTGATTGTTGAACTGGTTTCTGTCAACCCATAGGCATTTGTGAAATCAGTCCCCGGGAAGAGTTGCATGGCTCTCTCCAGCACAGAAAGCGGCATCTTGCCGCCGCCATAGGATAGCGACGTCAGGTGCGGCATGTCTGCAGAACGCTCTCCCTCCAGGGAATCGACGATCCGTGCCAACATGGTGGGTACCACAAAAGCCGAGGTAATACGCTCTGATCTGGCTAAATCCACCCAGCCTTCGGCGGTGAAATTAGCCAGTTGAACTACTCTTCTGCCTGAATACACAGAACTCAGCACTGCCGTGATTCCTGCGATATGGTAGGGGGGCACGCAAACCAGTGCGGCTTCATCCTCGCTGGCCGAGGCAAATTCCACCGATCCCAGTATATAGGAGACCATATGTTTCTGTCGCAGCACGGCTGCTTTCGGCTCACCCGTGGTACCGCTGGTAAACAGCAATACACCAACATCATCCGGATCCATGGACCACGGTTTTGCCTCTTCCGAGACAGCGTTCAAGCCATTCAAAAACTGATCTCGAGCAACCACTGTGACATTTTCCCGATCCGCATAGGTGATCGCACGATCTGCATCCGTAACCAGATAACCGGGTGATATGCGGTCCAGAAGTGCTTCAAGTTCAGCATCGGTCAGGCGATAGTTCAATGGTACAAACGGTAATCCTGCCCAGGCGCTGCCAAACAGGCCTACCGGAAAAGCCAGGCTGTTTACATCCAGTATCGAAAAATATTCGTTCCCGGATGCCTCTGCAGCGGTTGCTACGCAATTGCTCCGTGCAAACAATTCCTGGTAAGTAATCGATGCACCATCATCAGAACTGGTGAAGGCAACCCGGTCTGCGAAGACAGAATTTGCCATCTCCAATAACATCATGATGTTCATTAAGAATCCTGTACAACGGTGATAGAATTAATCTGATTTAGGTAATTTTTTGGTATCTTTCAATAGCAGTGGCTCCCCACCGAGTGCCAAAGAGCCTTCACCGGGTTTAATACAAAGCAACTCGATGGTAGCATCTGCATCAATGTAGCGTTTGCCAATTTGCACGCCAAGTTTATGGTCCGGATCAATTTCCCCTTTGCCTGCCTCACTTGCTACATCCATCATCGGGGCACCACCACAGGTTAATGCAGTATCTCCCTCGGGTGCAGAAATGACCATCACTTCCGCTTCGCAAACCGAGCTTTTGAATCGGGCACCTGTTTTCAATTGCATCTTGCTGTCCTTTACTCGAAAAAAAATAAGAAATAGATTCTATGTCAAAACGGGGTGATGAATAAATAGCTGATGTGCATCCAGGAGATCTCTCGTCTCATCAAATCAGACATCTCGATAGAGTTTCGGACGCTGCCGAACCGGATCCAGCAGTGATAAATCACCAGGCTCTACTTCGTTCCCTTTCGGAAACGGTGCCCGTGCTTCAAGCCCCAGGGCTTGTAACACCTGGTCTTGCTGGTAGTAACAGCCGATGGTATTGACTATCAGCTGCTGAAAGAAATCAGGCTGAGCTACTGAAAAATCGGTTACCACCAATTGCTTGTCAGCATCGGTGAGTGCTGCAAAACCAACCTTACTACGCGCATCGGACAGCTCATCGAGGTTCATCAGGGCCGGTGCAATCATCTGTTCAAAGTCAGGCACCCGCTCACGGATATAGGAGGTGATATCCAGTTCTGAAGCACCTGGCATCAGCCCGTCTTCACTGGCAGGAATGATCATATCCAGCAGACTGGCTAAGGTTTGTCGTTGCTGCTCGGATAACGGGTTATCTGACAGAATGAGGTTATCTTTATCTTCGTTCATATAACAAGCCTCAATCGAATAGAGTAGCGAGATTTTTCTTCATAGAATCCGCAATATACAGAGCCAGCGCCTGGATCGTACAGGTTGGATTCACTCCAGCTGAAGTAACAAAAATGCTGCCATCGACAATAAAAAGATTGTGTACATCATGGCATCGTCCCCATTCATTAACAACCGAGGTACGCGGATCAGTGCCCATCCGAGCGGTACCCATCAGGTGCCATCCGGCCATTGCCATCGGTGCTTCTGAGCGTACTTGCGTTGCCCCGGCTGCTTGCAATACTTCTGTGCCGCGGGCAACCGCATGTTCCAGCATCCTGGTGCTGTTTTCGCTCAATTTGTAATTGAGTCTGGGAGCAGGAATGCCATTTGCGTCCACCAGACTCGGATCCAACGTCACCGTATTTTCATCATCAGGTAAATCCTCACAAATCATCACCATTCCCGCCGTACGATTAAAACGCTCAGCAAATGCACGATGATGTGCCTCTCCCAGGGGAATCGTCCCGTCAGCCATACCAGTAAGTGCGGTCGTAACAGGACCCATGCCCCTGGTGATTTCCATGGTGTAGCCGCGCATGAAATCCCTGCTTCGATCGGTTTCATAGAACTCCTGGCTCCAGATGCAGCAACCATCCGGTCCCTTGTACCCATCAAGAGGTTCATCAAAGATCCCCTGCAACCATGCATAGGGGTGAAACATCAGATTCTTACCCACCAGACCGCTCCGGTTTGCCAGACCATCAGGAAATAGTTTTGAGTGAGAATTGAGGAGAATTCTCGGGGTGCCAATCCCGTTACACGCCATGACTACAACTTCTGCACTCTGGTGTCTTTCCACACCATCCGGATCATAGTAGATAACACCGTCAGCCATACCCTGATCGTTCACAGTGACCTTACGCACGCGGCATCTCGTTCGTAATTCAACACCGCTGCGGATAGCCGCTGGCCAGTAGGTAATATCAGTGCTGGCTTTGGCACCCTGGGCACAGCCTGAAAGGCACGAGCCAAGATTGATGCATTTGTCTCGCCCTTCCCAGGGCACTGTTGCAATCGCACTGTCAGCAGGCCACCAATGCCAACCGAGTTTGTTAAATCCTCCAGCCAGTTTTTCACCTACCCGGCCCAGCGGTACTGGTGGCAAAGGAGGCTCCTTGAATGGATAAGCCGGATCACCGGCAAGTCCGGCAACTCCCATCATACGGTCATTCTCGGCATAATATGGTTCCAGAGTCGCGTAATCGATGGGCCAGTTATTTGCCACGCCATCGAGTGTTTTTACCTTGAAATCTGATGGGTGAAATCGGGGAAAATGTGCTGCATAGAGGATCGTGCCACCACCGACTGCATTAAAATTAGCCACAGAGATCGGTGAATTCTTTTCATTGATGGGGTAATCCGCATCCAGTCCGCGGGCGTTTGGACTGATACTGAATGCTCCGAATTGGCTCATCTCCCAATCTCTGCCGGTACTGGGGTACTCGGCAGGATTCATCCAGTCTCCCTGCTCCAGGCAGAGGATTTTCATACGTGTATCAGCCAGGCTCCATGCCATGGCGGCGCCTGATGCCCCGGCACCTATGATTAGTACATCCACCGGACTATCGGTCATTTTTTTCACCCGCCTGGTTTCTGCAACCAGGTTCTTTCTTTTGATTGATTCATCAGCTCAGCAAGCCGGAATCCTCGGCCCCGGCTATCTCATCATCCGTCATTTCAAGCCAGTCCTTCAACACACTTATATTGTCCTCCCCGACCTGACGCGTTCTTTCATACACGTCACAGGGTGTTTTCTGAAAACGTAGAGGTAACCTGTCAGCATAGGTCACACCCACATCCGGGTGAAGTGATTCGATGGTATGCATAAAGTCCCGGCTTTTAAGCTGTGGATCACGCTCGGCAAAATCGTTAACATTCTGAACCACTCCAGCCGGAACCCCTTCACTCTGGCACTTTTCCATCACCCAGGTAGCAGTTTGCGTCTGTGTCCATGCCGCAATGCCATCGTCCAGGCGTGCAAGGTTGTCGACTCGTCCTCGGGCTGTTTCAAAAACAGCATCATGAGTCCATTCCGGATGACCCATCACCTTCTTCAATGCCAGCCACTGCGAATCTGTCATGCAGGCGATCGCGACCCAGCGTTCGTCCGCCACGGCATCCGATGTTGCACCCGCGCACGGATAACAATTGTGCGGTGCCACTTCATCATAAGGCAATTGATTACCCATGGGCCGGGCCGCTCTGTCATTAGCAAAAAAATCCAGAAATGCCGGTCCCAGGAAATTTGCACCCAGTTCGAACTGCGACATATCGATACGTTGCCCCCGACCTGTTCTGTGGCGTGTTTCCAGCGCCGCCAGCATGGCGACTGCGCCATGCAATCCAGCCTGATGATCATTGTAGGAGAAACCGATACCAATATCTTCGCGACCCGGAATCCCCGTTAGCTGCGTCAATCCTGTCAGCGCCTGCACTGTTGGGGCATACGTTACAAAATCCGACCAGGGCCCGTTTTCTCCCATACCGGACATTTGCAGATAGATTACACCTGGATTTACCGCACTGACCTCCTTAAATCCAACCCCCCAACGATCCAATACACCCACCGAGAAATTATCAATGACAATATCCGCTTTTTCGCAGAGTTGACGGCAAATTGGGCGGCTTTCGGTTTTCGACATATCGAGCGCTAATGCTCGCTTGTTGCGATTCCACATCAGATAATATGGATGCGTGGCTTCATTGGCGCCGACCGCTCGATCAAGCGAATTGATTTTGACGACGTCCGCACCCATATCACCAAGCACCCGGGTGGCAAACGGTCCTGCCAGCACATGGGTGAAGTCGAGTATTTTTATCCCTTCCAGAGGCCGTGTCATGGCGTATTCTCCCCACCCTTTTCTTGCCAGCCAATTTCGGCAAGAATTGCCTGATCATCTGCACCAGTTCCACCATAGGCTCCTATTATCCATGGCGTATTACTAAAGTGATAAGGTGCACCAGGCCCCGTTGTTTCATTACCAGTAGTTCGATAAGGCACCCACCAATTCCTTGCCTTCAGTTGCGGGTTTTCCACCACTTTCTCTATCGGTCGTACCCATCCATAGGGAACATGTCGAGCCTGAGCCTCGAAAAAAAATTCTTCAACATCTTTCTTTGCAACCCAATCCCTCAGTATCTGCATGACTCGATTTGTGGTCTCAAGGACATTTTCCGGATCCGCATATTTCTCATCAAAAAGATCCTGATGTGCATCTTCCTGTGCAAGCCACAACAACTGCGCTTCCAGATCGGGAGCGGGTGTTATCATGATTGATCCCCCCCGCGCTTGCATGACCTGATATGCCCTCGACCAATGCAGGCTGGCCTGACGAGGTATCACGGGCGTGGTGACCTGCAACAGATGATCATACCAATACGCCATAAACACCTGCTCGAGACAGGAAGCGATGCATTCGTGAACCGATACATCAACCTGCTGACCGACTCCGGTTTGCCGGACATGGTGTAATGCACTGAGTGCGGCTATGGCCACATAGACACCAGAAACCATAAAATTCAGTTCGCCAAACCCCTTAAGGGGAGGTGTATCAGAGTCTCCAGTGGTCGCACAGAAACCACCGAGGGCTCCTGCAACCAGGTCTGGTGCAAGGTAATCTTTCCAGGGCCCATCCGGGCCAAATGAGGATACATCCACTACCACCAGTTCAGTGCGTTGCTGTTGCGCCTCGCTGAGATTCGCCGCAGCAACGCCAAACGACCCGGTACAAGTCAGCACAAGATCGGCCCGGGCAACCAGCCTCTGCAATTGTTGGCGCCCACTCTCGTGCTCCGGATCAACCGAAAAGAAACGCCGGTTCGAGGCAAAGAACATGTGCCAGAGGCTGGTTTCGCCCTCTGGCACACCTTCCTGATGAGGTCCTCGCTTGCGCAGCGGATCACCGCCGGGTGGTTCAGGCCGAACCACGTCAGCGCCAAGATCAGCGAGCAGTTTGGCTCCGTATATGCCTCGCTCATCGGTCAGATCGAGAATGTGTACGCCTGCCAGGGCACCTTTTTTTTCGGCCATCATGATTCCTCTGGTGGAGATGAGTTCAGAGCAGATATTGCAAGGCTTACTGCTTATTTATGACGGGTAGCAGATCATTCGATCAGGTATAGGTGCTACCCTTCATACCGGTCGCAACATCCTGGCGCATGACAACATTTACCAGCGCTGGTTTCCCCGAGGCAAAAGCGCGTTCCAGGGCTGGACCAATCTGCTCAGGTCGTTCGCAGAATTCACCATGACCGCCCATGGCTTCTACAATCTTGTCATAGCGAGTAAAATTCAATCTGGTAGCGACCAATCGGTTGGCACCATAAACCGCAGCCTGCGGTCTGGCCATCTGTCCCCATAACCCATCCACTCCAACGATACCGACAATCGGCAATTCGAATCGCACTGCTGTGTCATATTCAAAGCCATTGAGTCCAAAGGCGCCATCACCATAAATGATAAGGACCCGCTTGTCCGGTCTGGCAATCTGGGCAGCAAGTGCGAAAGGCATACCCACCCCCAGGGTTCCCAGTGGCCCTGGATCCATCCAGCAGTTTTCTGCCGGAACCGGCAACACCTTGGAAGCCTGGGCAACGATATCACCGCCATCACCAATTAATACCACATCCTTGTCTACGACGAAGTCCCGAATTTCACGGCACAATCGCAGCGGATCGATGGGCACTTCATCCGAATCCAGCTGCGCCGTAAACGCTGTTTCGAGCTCCGCTTCCCTGGCAATCAACTGATCTCGCCAGTCACTGTGATCCATCTCGTCGCCATTCTGATCCATCACCTGCATCATCATTTCGAAGCTGGCAGCCAAATTCCCTACTACCGCGGCTTCTGCCGAACGGTTCGTACCAATCAACTCATTTTCAAGATCAAATTGGATGATCCTGGCATCAGGGGGAATAGTCCGTCCGAACCCCAGTCTAAAATCGAGCAACACCCCGGCACAGATAAACACATCACACTGTTGAATGGCTTCCTTACGCACTCGATTCATTAACTCAGGGGTACCCGGTTTTACGGTGCCGCGACCCATGCCATTGACAAATACAGGGATGTGGGTTTTTTCGATAAATTGTTGCAGAGTGCCGGAAGCATTCGACCACTTGACACTGGTCCCAGCCATCATAACTGGTTTCCTGGCGCTCTTCAGAATCTCCAGGGCATCAGCCACGTCGGATTGAGCAGGCATCAGTACCGGTGGATTGGACCGAATGGTCGGAAAACGAACATCTTCCCATTCAACTTCCCTGCTGAGCACATCCATCGGTATTTCAAGAAAGGCCGGTCCCGGATTACCCGATACCGCATGACGAATGCCCATCTCAATGTAATCCGGTATACGCCTTGTGTCATAGCAGGTATCAGCCCACTTGGTGATGGGTTTCATGACACTGACGTGATCCATTTCCTGCAGTGATCCACGTCGAAGATTGTTGAATGGACCCTGACCGCCAATCACCAGGATGGGACTGTTGGCGCGCCAGGCATTGGCAACACCCGTGGTGCCATCTGTGACTCCCGGACCCGCGGTCAACACTGCACAACCAATCTTGCCTGGATTTAAGCGACTCCACGCATCTGCCGCGTGCACGGCGGCCTGTTCATGACGGACATCAACGACCTTGATACCCTCGTCCAGACAGCCACCACACTGTAGT
>CAZNFE010000076.1:0-9861 GCA_964571945.1 uncultured Pseudomonadales bacterium | reverse complement strand
CAAAAAGGCTTTGAAGCAATTGCTACGATCCTCATCTTTGATCAAATATTGCTGATATATTAAAAGTCCGATGGCCACCACAAGGCCCAGATTATAGTAGATGCCCAGGTTCAGGCGATGTTGCAGTACCATCATGGTTACGACAAAAAGTATCTGTAGTATTCCTACCATCAGGCGATCAAGTTCACCGAACAGAATGGCAGTAGATTTAAGACCCAGCACGATGTCATCATCCCGGTCAACCATTGCATACTCGGTGTCGTATGCGACAGTCCACACGACATTTGCAGTAAACAATAACCAGGCATCCAGCGGTACCGTACCTAGTGTTGCGGCAAAAGCCATGGGTATGCCCCATGAAAATGCTGCTCCCAGCACTACCTGTGGCAGATACGTATAGCGTTTCATAAATGGATAACACGCAGCGATAAAGACAGCGCCGAAAGCTAGAAAAATAGTAAGTGTGTTGGTGGTCAGGACCAGGCAAAAAGCCAGTAAACTGAGTACCGCACAATAAATCATGGCCTCGGCGGGTTTGACTTGACGTGTAGCAAGTGGACGAGTTCGAGTGCGTTGCACATGGCCATCAATCTCTCTGTCTGCGACGTCATTAACCACGCAGCCAGCTGATCTCATCAGAATCACGCCAATGCAGAAGACCAGCAACAGGTGCCAGCCCGGCCAGCCTTGCGCGGCTATCCACAATGCCCAGAGAGTCGGCCAGAGCAACAGGTAGATGCCTATTGGGCGATTCAGCCTGGCCAGCATGATAAAATCCGGGAACCTGGGTAGCGATGCCTGCTGAAATTTCAGCACTGATCGCCAGGAAGAAAAAACCAGATTCTTAAGCATAGTGGTTATCTATCATTGGTACTTCACACAGCGCAATTCGTAGTGCCTGTTTTTCATGGTGGATCGATTCGGTATAGTTATGTTGCGAGATTCCAGATAAGTTAGTATATGTGGCCTGATTCCAGCAGCCATAATGAGCGTTATTTTACTCTATTATAAGGGGCAAGCATGAAGAAGTGGCAGTGCATTGTGTGCGGGTTCATCTATGATGAAGCCGAAGGTTGGGAAGAAGACGGAATTGCACGGGGAACAGCCTGGGAAGATGTTCCTGAAGATTGGGTATGCCCTGAATGCGGTGTGGCTAAGGAAGATTTTGAGATGATTGAGATCGAATAGCGCATTTGCGCGATGAGGATAGTCAGACACGAACAAATAAGGCGGTGAAAACGACCATGCACTCAGCAGCACCTATCATAATTATTGGTACCGGTATGGCAGGATACTCCCTGGCAAGGGAATATCGACGACTCGATGGGGCAGCTAAATTGATACTCATTACCGAAGATGACGGCAGGTCATATTCAAAACCCATGCTGTCGACCGGCTTTACCAAGCGCAAGCAGGCTGCAGAATTGGCGATGGCCGACTCGGATCAGATGCAGCAGCAATTATCTGCGCAAATCCTTACCATGACCCGGGTGGTGAAGATTGAACCGGGACACAACCGAATTGCGGTTCAACTACCTGAGGGCACAACGGAACTGCTAGAATATTCCAGCCTCGTGCTTGCCAGCGGAGCAGAAGTGATTGCACCGCCCATTAGCGGGAATGGCCTGGATCGGGTCTACACGATTAACAATTTGATAGACTATACACGCTTCAGGGAAGCAGCGGAAACCCGAAAAAAAATAGTGATTATCGGAGCTGGATTGATAGGATGTGAATTTGCGAATGATCTGGCCAATGGGGGATACAAGGTCAATGTAATAGATTCATTATCGCATCTGTTACCGGGATTTCTGGCAGAAGAACCTGCCAGAGCCGTTGAAAGAAGCCTCTCTGAGCTGGGCGTCGAATTTCACTTCGGCGTGCTGGTGCAGAAAGTGGACAAAATGAATGGGGGCGTAGTGGTTAGATTGTCCAACGGTCAGGAAATCGAAGCTGATCTGGCGATCTCAGCCGTTGGTTTGCGCCCACGAATCAGTCTGGCGAAGGAAGCGGGTCTCAAGGTTGAGCAGGGCGTCGTAACCGATCGGTATCTAAGAACGAACTACCCTAATGTATATGCTCTGGGCGACTGTGCTGAGGTCCGGGGACATGTGATGCTGTTTGTAATGCCATTAATGATAGCCTCAAAAGCACTCGCGCATACTTTGTGTGGAGAAGAAACGCCAGTTCAATATCCAGCTATGCCCGTTGTTATCAAGACGCCGGCTTGTCCTGTGGTAGTATCAGTTCCCCCGGAAGAGATTGACGGTACCTGGTCCGTTGAAGAGGAAGGCAATAGCAGCAAAAGATTGTACCGGGATAGTGCCGGACGCCTACTGGGGTTTTCGCTAACGGGCTCTTACAGCAGGGAGCGGATGGTACTTGCAAAGGAATTGCCCGAGATTCAGTTGTCCTGAACAACAGGTATCAAATGCCCAGGTTCAACCTGTTCCTGGTGAATCATCATAACAAGGTTGCCACAATGAAAGCAGATTCACTAACAATGAGAATACTTACGGGTATGCTGGCTGGACTGGTATTGGGAGTCGTTTGCAACTGGCTGGATTTGGAAAAAGATTCATTATTGCAGATTTTTCTGATCGATGGCCTGTTTGATATCGGCGGTAAGATATTCATCGCCAGTTTGAAATTGCTGGTAGTCCCATTGGTATTTGTATCTCTTGCATGTGGCGCCAGTAATCTGGCCGATGGTGCGAGTATGGGGCGTCTGGGAGGTAAAACTGTGGCGATGTATATGATTACCACAGGCATCGCAATTAGTCTGGCTTTGTTTGTTGCGATCATAATTGAACCAGGTGTCGGCTTCAATTTGGCCGAGGGAAGTAGTTTTGTTGCCAAGCACGCACCCTCTATTAAACAGGTCATCATTGATATTGTGCCAACAAACCCGGTTCGATCAATGAGCGAAGGGAAAATGCTGCAGGTTATCCTGTTCGCTATTCTGATTGGTGTTGCAATTGGGAAATGCGGTGAATCCGGCCAGCGAGTACGTGGATTTTTGAACGACTGGAATGATGTGATCATGCGCCTCGTATTGATGCTGATGAACGTGGCACCCTATGGTGTATTTTGTCTCATGGTAACATTGTTCGCAAAGATGGGCTTTGAAGCATTTGGGAATCTGCTGATCTACTTCTTCTGTGTAGTATTGGCTTTACTGCTGCACTTTATGGGCACTTTTTCTCTCTTTCTAACGATGTTGGGACGTATCAGTCCTGTACAGTTTTTTCAGCGCATGTATCCGGTAATGCTGTATGCCTTTAGCACATCTTCCAGTAATGCAACGATTCCGGTCACCCTTGATACGGTTGAAAAAAAACTGGGCGTGAAGAATGAAGTAGCGTCCTTTACTATTCCGCTCGGTGCGACAATTAACATGGACGGCACCGCGATCATGCAAGGGGTAGCCACGGTATTCATATCGCAGGCCTACAATATTGATATTGGTCTAACCGGATACCTCACGGTGATTTTTACAGCGACATTAGCCTCTATCGGTACCGCAGGTGTGCCCGGAGTAGGGCTGATAACGCTGGCGCTGGTGCTCGAACAGGTTGGGTTACCGGTAGAAGGCATTGCGTTGATCATTGGTGTGGATCGATTGCTTGATATGATCCGAACAGCGGTAAATGTCACTGGTGACGCAATGGTGTCTACACTGGTTGCAAAGAGCGAAGGTATGTTTGATCAGCAGCTATTTGACGAGGCCGGTGCGCCGTATCACTTGCCATAGCGAAAATATCCACTTGTTCAGAGCTGTCCTGGAAAAATGATGGCTTTTCAGCTCATCCGGTAGTCTTCTAGACGCTACTGAATCCATCCTGATCCGCTATCCAGCGATCGATGATTGGCTGAATGCAGTGATCATTTTCAGCTCTAATTTGTCCCGCGACCTTGTGTACGGCGTCTAGCATGGGCTGATCTCTAACAACATCTGCAATGCGAAATTTGATATCACCGGTTTGGCGGGTACCCAGAACGTCGCCAGGACCCCTTATTTTCAGGTCTTCTTCCGCAATTTTAAATCCGTCATTGGTTTCCTTCATAACCTGCAGGCGTTTTCTCGATGCCTGGGACAGAGGCGTGTGATACATGAGTACACAGTGGCTCCTGGCGGATCCCCGACCAACGCGTCCCCTGAGTTGATGTAGCTGTGCAAGTCCAAGACGCTCCGGATTTTCGATAATCATCAAACTGGCATTAGGAATGTCAACCCCCACCTCAATTACCGTAGTAGCGACCAATAATGATGCATGCCCCGCTTTGAAGCTTTCCATAATTTCTGCTTTCTCCTGTGCCGACATGCGTCCGTGTACAAGAGCGACCTTTATATCGGGTAATGCATCAGACAGTTGCTTTGCTGTGACCTCGGCTGCCTGACATTGAAGAGCCTCAGATTCCTCGATCAGTGTACAGACCCAGTAGGCCTGGCTTCCTTCCCGGCAAGCCTGCTGAACTCGTTGAATTACATCGGCCCGTCGACCATCTGGAATGACTGTCGTGGTCACCGGTGACCGACCGGGTGGTAATTGATCAATAGTGGAGCAATCCAAATCTGCGTAAACACTCATGGTCAATGTCCGGGGTATAGGAGTAGCGGTCATAATAAGCTGATGCGGGAGATATTCACTGTTGACACCCTTTTTTCTCAGCGCCAATCGTTGATGCACGCCAAACTTGTGCTGTTCATCAATAATGATCAGGCCTAAGTTTGCAAATACCACATCGTTCTGAAATAAGGCATGAGTACCAATTATCACATCTGCGGCGCCACTCGCTATCAAATCCATTTGCTCCTGGCGCTTTTTACCTTTGAGTTTACCGGACAACCAGGCAATCCTAATATCGATCGGCGATAACCAGTTACTGAAATTTGCCAGGTGTTGTTCAGCCAGAATCTCAGTCGGCACCATGATTGCAGTTTGAAAATTGTTCTCGTGAGCAAGGGTAGCCGCCAGAGCGGCTACTACAGTTTTACCGGACCCCACATCACCCTGTAGTAATCGCAACATTGGCTGATGTTGTTGCATATCCTGTTCGATCTCTGCGCGTACGCGACGTTGGGCGTTGGTCAGATCGAAAGGCAGCCTCGAAATCAGCGCTGAAACTTTTTGCCCGGGCGGTTTTACGCGGGGAGATTTTTGACGGCGAACTTTGTCTCGCCCCTGCTGCAGACTAAGGTGATGCGCAAGCAGTTCTTCAAATGCAAGTCGTTGCTGGGTCGGGTGCAGACCGGATTCCAGCAGCGAGACTTCAGCTCCTGCCGGTGGTCGGTGGACATATTGAATTGCCGAGAGCAGATCAGGGAAAGCAAAATCATGCAGCGGAATATCAGCTAACCAATCGATCATGCGGTCAGTTCCTTTAATCAGATCCAGTACCTGGTTGGTAATGGACCTCAGCCTGTTCTGGCTGATACCTTCGGTAAGAGGATAGACCGGAGTGAGCGTATTCTCCAGGGGACTCGAGTCACTGGCAGTTAACAGGGTGTATTCCGGATGATACATTTCATATCCTGATGCACCGTGCCTGACTTCACCGAAACATCTGATTCTGGCCCCGTTGCGCAGGTTATTCTTCTGAGTGGATGTGAAGTGGAAGAAGCGCAGAGTGACACTTGCGACCTGATCTTCAATTACGCATTTCAAGCTACGCCGTCTGGACATCACGACTTCTGCATGGATGATGGTTCCCTCGACTACTATCTCCATACCGGGTCTGGCACTGTTTAGCGGAGTGAGCTGCGTCCGATCCTGATATCTGAACGGCAAATAAAACAATACGTCCTGCAAATTACTGATTCCCAGCTTCATCAGTTTTGCCGCGATTGAAGGTCCAACGCCTTTCAATTGGGTTGTTGGGATCTGATCCAGGCCGGGTTTTCTATTGGTGTGTTTCAAATTGAATCCAATAGTTCTGAGCACTGAGAGTACTGAAAATTAGTCGCTTGTCAGCAGTCCTTGCGCATCCATGGTCACGGCAAACACTGTACTGCCATCGGACAGAATTTGCACCGGTATAGAAACTATCAATTCCGAGGTTGCGCCATTATTCCATCTATCTCAATCATAGCGGATCTTGGTAGAGCAGCGACCTGTACTGCGGCCCTGGCTGGATAAGGTGGTTGAAAGAACCGGGCCATCACGTCATTTACCTGGCCGAAGTTTGACAAGTCTGTCAGATAGACGGTCAATTTCAGAATATGGTTCAGATCACCTCCGGCTGCCTGACATACCATCGAGAGATTGGTAATTACCTGTACAACCTGTCCCTCAAAATCCTCAGCAGCCAGTTCCATGGTATCCGGGTTGAGTGGAATCTGTCCCGACAGAAATATCAATCCATTATGCTGAACAGCTTGTGAATAGGTACCGATTGCCGCTGGTGCGGAATCACTTGTCAGACCGGCAAAGATAGTCATCAGCTTCTAATCCGGGTAATTTTCGTAACTCCCTTGTTTGTTCGAATTCGGCGGATTACATGTGCCAGGTGGACGCGATCTTTGACACCGAAAGTGAGGTTAACGGTGCTTATTTTGGCGTCTCTTTCAACCATGCTGATGCGTTCAATATTCGCATCGGCGTTGGTAACTGTTGATGCCAGAATGGCAATCATACCCCTCTCATGTTCCAGCTCGACACGAAGCTCGACCGGGAACTCACCTTCGACCATAGGATCCCATCGAACCGGAATTGTTTCATCGGGATTCTCTTTTGGATCAGCCAGGTTTCGACATGCATCAGAGTGGATGACGATTCCATGACCGGAACTCAAGTGGCCGATAATTGGGTCACCTGGAATTGGTTTACAGCACTTCGCATAACTAACTGCCAGACCTTCTGTACCCTTGATTGCGAAAGGACCCTGGGCAGTAGTCTGTTCTTCCGGAAAATCGTCATCGAAAAGTAATCGACGGGCGACCACATATGACATCTTATTGCCCAGTCCGATCTCCTCGAGTAGTTCATCGAAATCCGCAAAGCCCTGTTCTTTCAGATATTTCTTTAGTCGGGTCTTCTTGATTTTTTCGATAGATGAATCCATACCGGCTAAAGTGCGTTCGATTAACCGCTTGCCAAGTGAAATGGATTCAGAATGTTGTTGATTCTTCAGAGAATTTCGAATGCTGCTGCGTGCTTTGCCGGTAACGACGAAACTGAGCCAGGCTGGATTTGCGTTGGCGCCGGGTGAGACGATGATTTCAACGGTTTGACCACTCTCAAGTGTGGTGCTCAATGGGGCTAGTCTGCGGTCAATTCGGCAGGCGACACATGTATTACCTATGTCAGTGTGAACGGCATAAGCAAAATCTACTGGTGTTGCACCCTGAGCCAGCTGCAGGATTCCGCCTTTGGGTGTAAAGACATAGACTTCATCTGGAAACAGGTCAATTTTGACATTCTCGATGAACTCCATCGAGTCGCCCGCATTCTGTTGTAAATCCAGTAATCCGGTCACCCATTCCCGTGCCCGGGTATGAGATTGATTGAGCGTATCCAGCCTGGATTTGTATAGCCAGTGACCGGCAATTCCATTATTGGCAACTGAATCCATTTCCTGCGTTCTGATCTGGATTTCAATCGGCAAGCCATGCATGCCAAACAAACTGGTATGGAGTGATTGATAACCATTGGCCTTCGGTATTGCGATGTAGTCCTTGAATCGGCTGGCTACCGGTTTGTATAGATTGTGTACAGCCCCCAATACCCGATAACAGGTATCGACTTGATCAACGATGATTCGAAATCCATAAACGTCCATAATTTCCGCGAACGATTTGCGTTTGCTGCGCATTTTGTCATAGATGCTATACAGGTGTTTTTCACGACCGAATACACTCGCCTCGATACCTTCTTTCTCCAGATGATGTACCAGCGTATCTCGAATCTGGCTTACCAGCTCTTTCCGATTCCCTCTTGCGCGTTTAACCGCTTTCTCGATCATACTTGAGCGCATTGGATAGAGTGCCCTGAAACCGAGTTCTTCAAATGCTACACGGATATTATTCATGCCCAATCTGTTCGCGATGGGCGCGTAAATCTCCAGCGTTTCCCTGGCGATGCGTCGTCTCCGAGCCGCTTCCAGAACGTCCAGAGTCCTCATGTTGTGCAATCTGTCAGCAAGCTTCACCAGAATTACCCGGATGTCCTTTGCCATCGCCAGCACCATTTTCTGAAAGTTTTCAGCCTGTGCCTCATCGCGGGATTGAAATATGTTTTGCAGTTTGCTGACCCCGTCTACCAGATCTGCGACGACTTCATCGAATTCTTTGGCCAGTATATGTTTGGGAACACCAGTGTCCTCGATGACATCATGCAACAAGGCTGCCATCAGACATTGATGGTCCATGTGCATGTCTGCAAGAATGATCGCAACAGCAAGCGGGTGAGTGATATACCGGTCACCGGACAGGCGTTTTTGTCCTTCGTGGGCCTTTTCTGCAAAAAAATAGGCGCTGCGAACCTGATTAATCTGATCAGGTTCGAGGTATTCACTCAGATCATCAGAAAGTGAATCAATAGTCTGCACGGCTGACTCCACTCGAGTAGCTCAATAAAGACGTTAAAGACCTCGAGTTCAGGTGAAGAGGCCTTCATCAGAGCAGATCATATCAGGATTGGCCGGCATGTCAGCCGGTGCAACACCTTAGGAAGGAATGGAAACTATTAGAACTCTGGATCGATGGATTCGAAATTAATGGTTTCTTCGCCTAGCAGTACAGCATCTGCCTCATCTTCAGGAGCTGCAGTCAAAATGTCTGCATCAATGTAACCTGCTGCGATTTCTCTTAACGCAACCACAGTTGGTTTATCATTTTCCCAGGGTACTTTTGGCTCTTTTCCTTCGGTAGCAATCTGCCGAGCGCGTTTGCTGGATACCATGACCAACTCAAAACGGTTCGAAACATGCTCTAAACAATCTTGAACGGTAACCCGTGCCATACACAAATCTCCAAAAATAACTATGAGGGTTTCAATCGACCCCAGGGAACGGCGTAGTTTACCGAAAAACAGGTCATGTTGACAACAAACTATTTACCAGCGGCTGCAGGTTTTCGCTCTGATACCGTGACAGCAGATGATCGCCAGTACCGGCAGTGATAGATTCCAGGTCTACCAGGGCCGTATCGAAATCATCGTTGACGATGAGATAATCGAATTCTTTGCATTGCCTGATTTCATCAACCGCAGCAGCCATACGCCGCTCAATCACTTCTGCACCATCTTCTCCGCGAGTTTGCAGTCTTGTTCTCAAGTCGTTCAGTGAAGGTGGCAGAATAAAAATGGAGCGGCTGTCTGGAATCGTCGCAGATATCTGCATGGCGCCCTGCCAATCGATCTCGAGGATTATGTCATGTCCCGAACCCAGTATGGTGTGAATCGCTGACCAACTGGTGCCATATTGATGCTGATACACGACTGCACATTCGACGAATCCACCATCCTGCCGCATCGTTTCAAATGTTTCAGGGTCGATGAAATGGTAATTCAAACCATCCCGTTCGTGGGGTCTTCGCGGTCGGGTAGTATGGGAAACAGCAACTTTGAGATTGTCGTGTTTATTCACAAGCGCCTTGACCAGACTGGTTTTGCCTGCACCAGACGGTGCCGAGACTACATACAGGCTGCCGGTTAATTCCATCTTCATCGGATTACACTACTCGATATTTTGAATCTGCTCGCGCATCTGTTCAATCAGTACCTTCAGTTCCACAGATTGCAGTGAAGTGTCAGCGACTATCGCTTTAGATGACAAAGTATTCGCTTCCCTGTTGAGTTCCTGCATAAGAAAATCCAGACGCCTGCCGATGGCACCCTTCGTTTGCAGGACTCGCTGGAC
>CAZNFE010000075.1:0-9865 GCA_964571945.1 uncultured Pseudomonadales bacterium | reverse complement strand
ATGTTTTTGTAAAATTTGAAGATCCGGATAAACCGCAGTATATTGCGATAGACTGCGCCATAATTGGTTCGTTATCCGAACAGGATATGACCTACCTGGCGAGCAATTTGCTGGCATTTTTCCATCGTGATTACCATGAAGTAGCAAGATTGCATGTGGACAGCGGCTGGGTCACGCCTGACACTGACATACAGGAGTTTGAAACCGTAATTCGCAGTGTCTGTGAACCCATATTCGAAAAACCATTGAGCGAAATCTCCTTCGGCAAACTGGTGCTGCACTTATTCCAAACCGCACGAAGATTTAACATGGAAGTGCAGCCCCAACTGGTTCTGCTGCAAAAAACCCTGCTGAACATCGAAGGCATCGGACGGCAAATCTATCCTGAGCTTGATCTATGGATCACTGCAAAACCTTTGATGGAAAAGTGGATGAAGCAGCGCGTCGGTCCATTGAGTGTAGTGAAGCAGCTAGCTCATAAGTCTCCGGATTGGTTTATGCAACTCCCGGAGATTCCGCAGTTATTCTATGAAGCAATGACACAATTGAAGCAACTGGGAAAATACAATCGCCAGCAAGCCAATATCATCGAACAACAACAGCGTGAAATACGAAGCACCAATCAACGAACCAGATATACCCGCTGGGGCGCCACTACACTGTTACTGGCACTGGGGCTCGCACTGATGCCCGGAATGGATATCGGCCGGTGGCAGGATATTTCACCAGGCACCTGGATTCTTGGCGGAATCGGCTTTTTTTGGTTATTTTTTAGGAGTTAAATCGCATCTCTCAAGACGGAGCGTCGGCAGTGAACCTGAACTGCCCGAAATCAACCGTGGTTTGTTCATTGTTGTGATAACATTGTGCTGTAAATGGGAAACGGCTGCTTTGAAATGCTTGTACATCCAGGATGGCAGCGCAAGCACATCCTCCCGGAGATTGAATAGAAAATGTATATTTCCGATCTGGATAGATCGATTTTCAGATCGAGAAGCCGAGAAGGAGAATAGTGATGTTTGGTGGATTTGGAATGACTGAGCTGTTAGTCGTATTGGTGATCGTTGTAATGTTGTTCGGTACTAAAAAATTGAGGAATATGGGCGGTGACCTGGGTGCTGCGATTAAAGGATTTAGGAAAGCCATGTCTACCGGGGATGATCAGAAAGCACTTCCGGATGATCAACAGGAAAATCTGACAAGCACCAATAACGATTCTGTAAAATCCGAAACGGACAAACAAGGTTAGTTTCCTCCGCCATGTTTGACATAGGATTCCCCGAATTATTGCTGGTAAGTGTTATTGCACTACTGGTGATTGGACCGGAAAAGCTTCCGCAGACCCTCCGTACCATAACTCTGTGGCTCGGTCGATTAAAAGCCAGCCTGGCCAACATTAAGGCAGATATCGAGGCGGAGATAGGCGCAGATGAAATTCGACAACAAATTCATAATGAATCTATTCTTAAGGAACTCAATGAATCGAAGCAGCAATTAGAAGGAATTGTCGATGAAACGAAAAACACTTTCAAGGAAATAAAAACCTCAACCCGTAACCTGACTGATCCTCCAGGTAAAGAGAAACATGAAGGCCAACTCGATGGACGAACAAATCGAGGTTGAAGAAGGCCAACCGCTGATTTCACACCTTATCGAATTACGCACACGCCTTTTACACTCAATACTTTGTATCATGATTGTTTTCCTGCCGTTGTTCTATTTCGGCAATAACATCTATTCATATATCTCCGAACCCCTTCGCGCATACATGCCGGAAGGTACCACCATGATAGCTACCGAGGTCGCTTCTCCCTTCCTTACACCCTTTAAACTATCACTGGTGTTAGCTGTCTTCTTGTCGATACCATACATACTTCACCAGGCCTGGAGCTTCATTGCGCCGGGTTTATATGCAAAAGAAAAGACGATTGCTCTGCCGTTGCTGTTCTCCAGCATTGTGTTGTTTTATACGGGTATCGCTTTTGCCTTCTTTATCGTTTTCCCCCTGATATTTGGATTTTTCGCGAAAATTGCGCCTGAGGGCGTAACGATCATGACAGACATCAATCGATACCTGGATTTTGTACTGAAGCTCTTTTTTGCGTTCGGGATCGCTTTTGAAATCCCAATCGCCACAGTATTGCTGGTCTGGACGGGAGCATCTTCGGTCGAAAGTCTAACGAGCAAGCGCCCATATATTATTGTGGGCTGTTTTGTGATGGGCATGCTGTTGACCCCACCCGATGTGATTTCACAATTGCTGCTGGCGATGCCAATGTGGCTATTATTCGAGATCGGGGTGCTCTTTGCTCGAACTGTGCATAATCGGGATGAGGATTAAACGCTTAGATCAAACGTAACCGGGCCATCATTGATTAAGGCAACTTTCATGTTCGCAGCGAAAACACCCTGCTTGACCACCGGATGTATTCTGACAGCACGTGCCACGAAATAGTCGTATAAGGATTCTGCTTGTTCAGGCGGTGCTGCGCTTGAAAATGAAGGGCGTAGGCCCTTCTTCGTATTTGCCGCCAGAGTAAATTGCGAGACAATCAGCAAACCACCCCCAATCTCTTTCAGACTCAGATTCATTTGGCCCTTCTCATCAGGGAAAATTCGGTAAGACAATATTTTGGAGAGTAACCGGTCAGCCAGGCTCTTCGTGTCAGCCTTCTGAATAGCCAACAGAGCCAGTATTCCTATTCCAATGGCGCCGACCACCGCATCGTCAACCATCACGCTCGCAGAACTAACCCTCTGTATTACAGTTCGCATGAAGTCAAACTCTGGTTAACAAACCATGTAGTATCACGACATCTCAATTCTGTGTGCCAGATCACGAGTCGCTCTGATCAATCCGTCTATGATGGCTGGCTCCGTAGCAGAATGACCCGCTTCCCGGATCACGAACAATTGGGAACCAGGCCAGGCCCGGTTCAGACTATAGGCATTTTCCAGCCGGCTAACCATATCAAATCGGCCATGCACGAGAATTCCAGGTATATGGCGTATCACTGCCATGTTATCCAGCAGCTGATTTTCCTCCATAAAGCAGTTGCGCACAAAATAGTGGCTACCCACTCTCGCTCTTGCAAGCGATCGATGAGGGTTAGCGTAATGCTTCATCAGACGCTGGTTTGGATGCATGCTGGCACAATGTGCTTCCCACATGGACCAGGCTTTGGCTGCACTCATTTTCGCCAGTTCATCTTCACCATTCAGCCGCTGGCTATAACTCGCGAGCAGATTCTTTTGTTCAGCCTGGGGCACTACACGCTTGAATTCTTCCCAGTAGTCAGGAAACACCCGACTGGCCCCTTCCTGATACATCCAGTTGATATCGGACTTGCGAGCCAGGAAAGTACCTCGAAGAACCATACCCAACACGGTGTCTGGGTGGGCCTGCGCATAGGCAAGGCTCAACGTGCTGCCCCATCCGCCACCAAACAACACCCAGTCACTGATATTCAGGGATTTCCTGATTGTCTCCATATCGGAAATAAGATCCGTGAGGGTATTTTGCGCCGTCTCGGCATGGGGTGTGGATCGCCCGGAGCCTCTCTGATCAAACAGGATAATTCTGTATTTTTCCGGATCAAAAAAACAGCGACTATCAAATTCGCACCCCGAACCAGGTCCACCGTGTACGAACAGAACAGGAATTCCTTCTGCATCGCCGCTTTCATCTACATATAGTTCATGCAGATCGCCCACCTTGACGGTGTGGCGAGCATACGGCTTTATCTCCGGATACAGCTGGAACATTGTGCAGATTTCCTTAATTCACGCAGCGCATAATTACAGTCCGGATTCTAATCCATCGACGGGCTGAACGCTCCTGCTTTTAAGGCACAAATAGTTCTTACGCAGCGGGCAATCGAACCCGGCCAGCTCTTTTCCGCTCGGTCTCAGTAAGTAATTTCTTACGAATCCTGATGCATCCTGGTGTTACTTCAACCAGCTCATCATCATTGATAAATTCAAGTGCCTGTTCCAGACTATGCACCACGGGAGACGACAAAATGACATTTTCATCTGTCCCGGCAGCCCGTACATTTGTTAGCTGCTTGCCTTTCACCGGGTTAACTGCCAGATCATTTCCCCTGGCATGACGACCGACTATCATGCCCTCGTAGATTTCCTCGTTTGGCCCGATGAATAATCTGCCCCGATCCTGAAGATTGAATAACGCAAATGCAGAACTCTTGCCAGTCACCATTGAAACCAATACACCATTGGTACGAGCCGCCAGCTCTCCCTGCGAGACTTCACCATAATGTGTAAATGTACTGGTTATGATGCCCGTACCTGACGTCATGGTCAGGAAATCCGAGCGGAATCCGATCAAACCCCTGGTTGGAATACTAAACTCCAGCCTGACCCTGCCCCTGCCATCCGGGATCATATTGGTCATCGCAGCCTTGCGATCCCCCAGCTCCTCCATGACCGAGCCCTGATGCTCAATATTGATGTCAACTACCAATGCTTCATAGGGTTCAAGTTCAACCCCATCAACCTCCTTAACGATCACTTCAGGACGCGACACCCCAAGTTCATAACCTTCACGTCGCATTGTTTCGATCAGAATCGACAAATGCAATTCACCCCTTCCTGATACCTTGAACCGATCTGCACTGTCTGTATCTTCAACTCGCAATGCGACATTATGGATCAGCTCTCGCTCGAGTCTTTCACGAAGGTTTCGACTGGTTACATACTTCCCGTTTCTACCGGCGAACGGACTGGTATTCACCTGAAATGTCATGCTAATAGTGGGCTCATCGACTACCAGTGGCGGTAATCCACTGACATTTTTCGGATCACACAATGTATCTGAGATATGCAGACCATCCACACCGGATATACAAACAACATCTCCGGCGCAAGCCTCCTTAACCTCAATTCGTTCTAACCCCTGATATCCCATAATCTGCAGAATACGGCCTTTTCTTTGACCACCTGCACCGTCGACTATGACGACCGATTCCCCGGTACGTACGGCGCCCTGATTGATGCGCCCCAGGCCGATCACACCGACATAACTACTGTAGTCGAGCGCACTAACCTGCATCTGAAATGGCGCACGAGTATTGACATCAGGTGCAGGCACACGTTCCACGATGAGATCCAGCAGCATCGACATATTGTCCTGCAAATTGTCAAGTTCCAGCCCGGCGGTTCCCTCCAGAGCGGAAGTGAATACTACTGGAAAATCGAGCTGCTTATCGGTAGCTCCAAGACGATCGAACAATTCGAACACTTCATCGATAACCCAATCCGGACGCGCCCCGCGCCGATCAATCTTGTTGACAACTACAATAGGATTCAGTCCCTGTTCAAACGCTTTTTGAGTTACGAACCTGGTCTGAGGCATCGGACCTTCCACAGCATCAACCAGAAGCAGAACCGAATCCACCATGGATAAAATCCGTTCGACTTCTCCCCCAAAATCCGCATGGCCTGGCGTATCAACAATATTTATTTTGTAATCCTGCCATCTCAGCGCAGCATTCTTGGCCAAAATGGTGATACCACGCTCTTTTTCCAGATCGTTAGAATCCATCAACCGCTCACCGCCCTGCTCAGCTCTGTGGAGAGCACCAGCTTGCTGCAGCAATTTATCTATCAATGTTGTCTTGCCATGATCGACATGAGCGATGATGGCAATATTGCGGATTTTCTGGATCACCAGGCTTTTACCCTTATGAAAAACGTGCGCATTATACAGATTAGGATGATATTTGTACTGCAAACTTTTTCTTCTGGTCATGTATAATCAGCGCCCTCTATAGTCAGTGGCACTACTGCTGCGTTATTGGGCCGGAATATTGAGGCCCATCGCCTCTGCATAATTGGATCGGATCAAAACTTTTGGCCAAAACTCAACGAAAAGCAGTTGCACTGATATCCGGGGGTCTCGATTCTCTGCTCGCCGCCAGGGTAATACTTGACCAGGGCATTCATGTAGAGGGGATCAATTTTTACACGGGATTTTGTGTGGAAGGGCATACCCATGCGATTCGAAACAAGGATAGAAACAAGCAAAAACGCAACAACGCTCTCTGGGTCGCCGAACAACTTGGCATTAAGTTGCACATCATTGATGTGATTTCAGAGTACAAGAATGTACTGATTAATCCCCTGCATGGATATGGCCGAAACCTGAATCCCTGCCTTGACTGCAAGATTTTTATGGTGAATAAAGCACAGGCCTGGGCGTGGATGGAGGAAAACAATTTCGATTTCATCATCACCGGTGAAGTCGTCGGTCAAAGACCCATGTCACAGCGGAAAGATACTATGCCGGTAATCGCGCGGGAATCAGGAGCAGAAGATCGTTTGCTCAGACCATTGTCTGCATTGAATTTACCTGAAACCATGCCTGAGAGAGAGGGTTGGGTAAACAGGGAAAAATTATTCGGCTTCTCGGGCAGAACCAGAAAACCTCAAATGGCGCTGGCGGAGCAACTGGGTTTCAGTGAATACGCGCAGCCTGCCGGCGGCTGCTGTTTCCTGACTGACCAATCTTATTCCAGGAAGTTAGCCGATCTGTGGAAGAGTCGCGGCAGCAAGGAATATGAGCTGGACGATATCATGCTGCTCAAAGTAGGTCGCCACATCAGACCCAGCAAGAATTTCAAACTGATCGTCAGCAGAGATGAGGGTGAGAACAATTATATGGAGGGCTATCGGAAAGAGTATCCGAGCTTGCATGCGATCAGTCACAACGGCCCCCTGGCATTGCTCGACGGTGACGCCAATGAAGATGAAATGCAGTTAGCCGCTGCCATCGTAGCTCGTTACAGTCAGGGAAAGAATTCCGATAAGGTAGTCGTGCGAATTCGGTATCTAGATGGCAGCACCAGAGACCTGGACGTGAATCCACTGGCCGCTGGTGGAATCACCGAGAGCTGGCTGATTTAAATGATTGACTGTTACACACTGGACGCCACACGGCTGTTATGCCCCATGCCGGTCATACGAACACAGGATCGGGTCAGGCTGCTCGCAGCCGGGGACCAATTAACCATCCTCGGTACAGATCCCGGTGTGTTAACCGACATACCCAGCTGGTGCAGAATCAATGGCCACAAGGTAGTCTCAACTGAAGTGATTGGCAACCTGATAACAATTATCATCGAGGTCGGCGAAAACCAATAAAAATCTTCCGGTCAGGCCGGAAGTATTTCGATCGGGAGCCCCTCAATGGGGCTGGCGATCGATGAATGCGAAGGAGATCGCGCAAATGAACAAGGCAGTGGGTGGGCTTCGCATTCGAGAACAATCTTCCGGCCAGGCCGGAGAGATTTGGATTCATTGAGCACTACAATGGAGCAAATATTGAACAGTCGCACTATAATAGTGCGCTTCGAATGCAACAAATGTCCGGAAAGGCTGTAAAAAGCCTGTAATATAGATACTGTTGCTATTATGTGGGATGGCATATTCTTTGCTAGCGCACTTATTGTCAACCAAACGGAGAAGATGGTAGCCAAACCTAATTCACCCTTTTTCCAAATAACGAATCAATTTCACTGGAGGAGCAGTAAATGTCAGAGAAAACTCTCGGTATGATTAACGAACACGATGTGAAATGGGTCGATCTGCGATTCACCGATTCCCGTGGCAAAGAACAGCACGTCACCAATAGCGTCGGCCAAATTGATGAAGAGTTTTTTGAAAACGGTGCCATGTTCGATGGTTCTTCAATTGCCGGCTGGAAAGCCATTAATGAATCCGACATGATCCTTATGCCAGATGATTCCACTGCAGTGCTGGACCCTTTCACCGAAGAAACTACTTTAAACTTACGCTGCAATATTGTGGAACCCGCAACCCTACAGGGTTATGAACGAGATCCCCGATCTATCGCGCAACGTGCAGAAGCCTACCTGAAGTCAACCGATATCGGTGACGTTGCCTACTTCGGACCAGAACCCGAATTCTTTATCTTTGACGATGTGAAATACGGCCATTCAATTTCGGGCGCCATGTACAAGATAAACGCCGAGGAAGCAGCCTGGGCATCTGACACCGAGGTCGAAGGTGGCAACCTGGGTCACCGGCCTGGTATTAAGGGCGGGTATTTCCCCGTACCACCGGTAGATTCAGCCATGGACCTTAGAAATGCGATGTGTGATGCCATGGAAGCCATGGGAATCACCGTCGATTTGCATCACCACGAAGTGGGTACCGCCGGGCAAGGTGAAATTGGTACCCGATTCGCCTCTCTCCTGCGCAAAGCGGATGAAACTCAAATCTTTAAGTACTGTGTGCAAAACGTTGCTTTCGCGTATGGAAAGACGGCGACCTTCATGCCTAAACCGCTGGTCGGTGATAATGGCAACGGCATGCATTGCCATCAGTCGATCGGTAAGGATGGAACCAACATTTTCGCTGGTGACGGCTATGGTAATCTTTCTCAGGAGGCACTGTGGTACATCGGCGGTATCATTAAGCATGCACGTGCCATCAACGCCTTCTCAAACGCCAGTACCAATTCCTATAAACGCCTCGTGCCCGGTTTTGAAGCACCCTTGTTGCTGGTACATTCAGCGCGAAACCGATCTGCCTCGATTCGTATTCCGTATATTCAGGGAGGTAATCCAAAAGGGGTCAGAGTTGAAGTGCGTTTCGGTGATCCCAGCGCCAATCCGTACCTTATGTTCTCTTCCATGTTGATGGCAGGTCTTGACGGTATCAGGAATAAAATTGATCCGGGCGAACCTCTGGACAAGGACTTGTATGACCTGCCGCGCGAAGAGATCAGCCATGTGCCAACGGTCTGTTCATCCCTGGAGCAGGCTCTACAAAGCCTGGATCAGGATCGTGAGTTCCTGACTCAGGGCGAAGTATTCACCAATAGTATGATCGATGGTTATATTGATCTGAAAATGGAGGAAGTTACCTTGTTGAATTCGGTGACGCATCCAGTCGAATTCGAGATGTACTACAGCGTCTAGACATGCTGCAACCAAAGCAAGGCCCGCACTGTCTAAGCAGTGTGGGCTTTTCTTTGGGCAGTGGAAAATAAGGGAAGCACAGGTATGCTCATCTACTCAAGGGCAGCTTTTGGATAAGGAGCAGCGCAATGAATTCTCAACGAACATCAGGTCACAGACAGATCTACGCCGCTGTATGCGTGGGTTGTCTGTGTTTGGTACTATCGTTAGCTACTTTCGCATCCGGCGGCACCACCGTCTATAAATCGGATGACGGATCAGGCCAACCTGTATTTACCGATCAGAGCACACCTGAATCGGAAACCATCAAGGTCGAAGATCCAATCACTTTTCCCTCCGAAATCTTACAGAAAGATGGTGATACATTCGATTATCAGGGTATCCAGTCAGAATCAGTTCCAGAACCGCAAACGAATTACCAGACCCTGCTGATCAGCAGCCCAATGGACCAGCAGTCAATCCGCAATAATGCCGGAAACCTAACCGTAGAAGTCATTGTTCCACGCAGTGTTGCGCCCGGGGACCAGTTGCAGTTGCTACTGGATAGCGATCCAATCGCGGTGTACAAGGGTGAACCCTTCGAATTGCAGAACCTGGATAGAGGGGCTCACACACTGCAGCTTCAAATCAACAATCTCAAGTCCGGACAGACTTTGCATTCGAGTCCGGTTATCAGATTCAATATGCTTCGGTATTCCAAACTGCACAAATCTGCGAATTAATCACACTTATCTGAATACGCACCAAAATGGTGCATTCTCCGCCGGTAACTACTAGAATCATCTCGTGTCTGGGAAAGTTCTGATCATGTGGATATTTTCGTCCTGACAAGTGATACGGCACACCGATGGGGTGTCCGGAAGAATCTTGCGAATATGCTTTAAATTCGCGAGATTCCCGGA
>CAZNFE010000074.1:3827-9994 GCA_964571945.1 uncultured Pseudomonadales bacterium | reverse complement strand
CTCTCGAAGCGATGGTGTTGCTGGCGCCTGAGGGGCAGATCATTGAAATGAACGCTGCAGCCTGTCTCCTGCTGGGTGATAAAACCGGTAAACAGAACTTTACGGGTACATACTTCTGGGATCTTAATTGGTGGCCGGAAATTAGTAATCAGCAGGAACTGCTGGCGGCGCGGCAGGATCTCAGGAGCAATGTGCAGCGAGCAACGACGGGTGAGCCTGTCAGGGCACAGGTAGCGCTCAGTATGCCCTCAGGACAGCAACGTCAAATTGATTTTTCAGTGCTACCGGTAGCAGGCCTGGATGGAGAGGTTACGTACATCATCATCGAGGGTCGCGACATCACACCATTTGTATCCTCTTAGGAGGAAGAAGTTGGTATCGATATGCCCACAGTAACTTATATAGAACACAACGGAACCGAACACGTTGTTGAGCTCAAGTCCGGTACGTCAGTCATGGAAGGTGCCGTTTTTAACATGATTCCCGGTATCGAAGGTGATTGTGGGGGGCTCTGCGCCTGTGCTACCTGTCATGTATACGTTGATCCGGAGTGGCTGCAGATATGCGGTGAACAGGAAGAGTTGGAAATCAGCATCCTTGATTTCGCGTTCGATGTGGAAGAAAACAGCCGCTTGGGTTGCCAGATCAAAATCGATGATCGACTTGACGGTCTAATCGTGCACATGCCGGAACGCCAGTATTAGCATTTATCGCCGAGCCTGATAACGCCGCGGTTTTTTTGCCCAGGCTCACTCCCCTCCTCACCCGATCACTTGCCAGCTTACAGACAATTTTATGTCGTTGGTGAGATCATCGAAACAGCATTTGAATTGTTTGATCCTGGCTGACAAGAACGTTACAACCAGTTGTTGTAAGATAGCTATTGGTAGCAGGCAAGCTCACCTTCATTCGACCAAACTCAACAGGATATACAGCTATATGCTCATCGGCGCTAAGGATTATGCACAACTCTTCCTTGAGGATAGGCCATTGCTGGATGTTCGTGCTGAAATAGAATTCCGCAAGGGTGCGTTTCCGACCGCGGTAAACATACCTATTCTCAACGATAGCGAGAGAGAGCAAATTGGCATTATCTACAAGCAGCATGGATCAGAACAAGCGACTGAAGCCGGATACCAGATGGTTAGTGGCGCGCGAAAGTCTGAGCGCATCGAACAGTGGCAGGAATTCATCAATCACCATCCGGGTGCATACCTGTATTGTTTCAGAGGTGGACAGCGGTCGAAAATTGCATGCGAATGGCTGGCAGCCAGCGGATTAGACGTTGCCAGGATCGATGGCGGCTACAAAGCCATGCGACGTTTTCTCATCGACGGCATCGAAGATTGGGTTGCTGCAACCGGCTTGTACGTTCTGGGAGGTAAAACCGGCACTGGAAAAACCCGTGTCTTACATCGATTCGAAGCACAATTGGACCTTGAAGCGATGGCCTGCCATCGAGGTTCAGCCTTCGGAAAAAGGCTGATCCCACAGCCAACACAGATCAATTTTGAAAATATCCTGGCAATCAGACTGTTAAAACTAAATCATGCGAAATATCGTCGGTTACTGGTTGAGGACGAGAGTAACCTGATCGGACGACTGAAAGTACCGGCTCCCCTCTTCGATAAAATGAACAGCGCTGAATTAATCATCATCGAAGATCACCTGAAGGACCGGGTTAAGCGGATTTACGATGAATATATCACTGAGCAACTCGCAGAATATAAAAACGTCCATGAATCAGAGGACACCGCATTCAAGCTGTATTCCCAATCTCTACTAAGCAGCCTGCAAGGCATCGCCAAACGCCTGGGTGGTGCCCGATATACTGCCCTGCAAAAGTTGATGACTGAAGCCCTGAATAAACAGCAACAGGGACAAGCGGAACTCCACAAGGAGTGGATTACCGAGTTGCTGACCAATTACTATGACCCAATGTATGCATACCAACTGGAAAGTAAAAAGCCCCGGGTTATCTTTAGCGGCAGCCAGGAAGAAATCATCGAATGGCTCGATGCCTCGGGGCTCTTCGCGCGGGTCCAGGACAGATCAGAGTGTTTATACTATAGCTGATTTTCAGCTCCCTGCAATTTTCTTGAGTGAACAGGCAAATGACTAAAACAGGTAATTCAAGTGACCAGATCGCGGCTAGTACTGCGAGCCACAAGGCTGGAAGATCCCGGTTGATTATTGATCTTCTCGTATTTCAACTGAAACTGGGTCTGGATGGCGCGCGTGATCTGTTTCTCAGCCCGGTTGCTATTTTCGCCGCTCTATTGGGATTAATCTTTGCCGGGGATAAGCCGGGAAAACACTTCTATGCACTAATGCGTTGGGGTCACAAAAGTGATGTCTGGATCAGCCTGTTCAGCGCATACAGGGAGAGCGAAGCAACGACACACAAGCTATCCCGGGATGACGGCTTTACTTCAGACACCATCATCACTCATATCGAACAGTGGTTAAAAGAACGTCGATGATCGGGCAGGACTTCTGACGGCAATCAGAGACAGAATTGATCGATTACGCATCAGATTTCAGCCCTGATCCAATAACAATCATCCGGCGAAGCCGGGGGTTTTCGCTTTCCATTAATATCAGTCTGAACCTGTGGCAGATTCATCGTACCCAGACTTCAATACCAGTACGTCACAATTTAATTCATCCAGTATGTGTTCCGCTGTATTACCTAATGCCACGCCACCCATCCGTTGCCGCGCGACTGTTCCCATGACTACAAACTCAGCATAGACGTCCCTTGACACCCTCGGAATTACCCAATCAACGGGACCTTCCAGCAAGTGTATGTGATCTTCATGAACGGCAAACTGCTCTGCAAATTTACCAACATTTTGGGTCACCATACTTGACATCTTCTTCCGATAGTTCACCGGATCCTTGCCGTCGCTGCTGATGGGCAGGTAGATGGGCGGAGCCGGATAAGCCGAGACCAGGTGCAGTTCGAAATTCAGTATTGACGCAAGATACCGACTGGCTTCGAGAATTTTTACATTCAGATCTTCGTGCACTTCATCTTCTGGTGCAGCATTGACAGCGGCAAGCACCTGTCCGACCTCATCCCACTGTCCTTTTTTCACCAGTAGCACTGGACATTGTGTGACTCGAAGGATATTCCAATCAAGGTGACTGAATATCACCTCCTGAAGACGACTGTGAATCTTGGCTTTTTTGATTAGCAAATCACAGTCAGCAGCCCGTACAGCATTCGTTATAGCTTCACCTGGATGACGACTCCAAATCACCTCAGTGGTCACTTCAATGCCAGTTTCTTTAAGATCTTTGGCAAGCTCAGCAACCATCACCTTGTTACCATCCACAACAGTGCGAATAATATTTTCTTTCTGTGCCCCGGACAAAAAGGTCGCAATCCCAATCGCCATATCATATGCACAGACGAAGAGATGTAGTGCGGCTCCGGTTGCCCTGGCCAGGTATACAGCTCGATTGAATGCAAGCTGTTCCTGTTGCTGAGGTTCGAGCACTACGAATATTCTATTAAACAAATTGGAATTGTTATTCATCATGCCAGATTCTTATTCCGCGATTCGTCACCATCTCCGATTGATGATAGCCGTTCTCGATCAATAGCCTCAACCGCTGCTTGAATGCTCGGATAATTTGAGCACAACTCATCCAGATCCAGTTTCTTAAATTCATACAGAGTACATGG
The DNA here is from genome assembly GCA_964571945.1 of uncultured Pseudomonadales bacterium. GTDB lineage: Bacteria > Pseudomonadota > Gammaproteobacteria > Pseudomonadales > Azotimanducaceae > JASJXV01. The sequence goes on along the minus strand of CAZNFE010000074.1, from coordinate 6,300 downwards.
TGTCGCGGCACGTGCTGTTGCATTTCTCGGTTGGGCATGCAGAACGGCTGCCTCACCAAAGAAATCTCCAGCATACAGAGTGGCAATTTGCTCTTCAGCAATTCCTCTCCTGACATACACATTAGCTATACCACGCGCAATCAAAAACATGGATGCACCTTCGTGCCCCTGCTTGATTATGTCCGTTCCACGCGGCACAGTATGCCTCCGCAACTGTTTCGTAACCGGAGCAAAGTCTTCTTCATTGATAGACTGGAAAAAAGGTATCTTTTTCAGCAGCTCTCCTACACTGACTTCCAGGGAGGCTGAGATATCATTATTTTTAAGTTGACGAAGGCGACTATCCTGTTCTTTTCGAATCTTATCCGCGATACCATTTTGTATTGTGCCCAATTCAGCAGCATGCTCCACCGATTCGCGTTCGGCAATCAGGAGTAGTCGTTCGCCCAACTGCTGTTGTACAGTTTCCACAAATTCCGGGTACTGATCAGCCACATCATCAATTTGTCGTTTCATATCATCACGGATACCCTCATACACGAGGCGGACTTCTTCCACTCTTGTTCCTTCAATCTGCTGATCTCTGGCAATGTTATCCAGATTGTTTAAGACGCTGTTTGCGGCTCGATATCGTCCCCAGGTCACATTGTAATCTCGTACCACTCGCCGAGTTCGCATTTTTTCAACCAGGTTACCTGCGCCAGGTACGTGTTCGAGAATTCTCATCATGCGAATACTGGCAGCCTTTGCCAGGGAAGTCTCAATTTCCGGCGTGGGCAGGTTCCCGCCATGTCTGGCAGCATCCAATTGCACATTTGCATTATGATCAAGTTCGCGAAATGCCCATTCGCTGATCAGCCCCCGCCTGAATAATTCGTAGTAGCGTGCCTTTTCGCGAGCTAAACATCTCATGGCTAGAATGTTGACTTCCTGAGTACTCTCGAGGCTCGAATACAATTGCTCAAGAGTAGCATCCAGGTCAATCAGGTTTTGCTCACATTTCTTTCGCAAATGATCGGCGATTCTCTCAGAAAAAAGCCCGCTGCTAACCAGGCTATTTAGCCTGTCTAGTCCTTGCAATCTGGCACTGCGATCTCCTTCTGCTTTGGCAAGGCTGTCGGCTACGTTGAGTTTATCAAGACCAAGTACTTTGACCAGCGCTTCGATGCTCAGGCCCTGCACCAACAGTGTAAACAGAACCGCCCCCATAACAATCGCCACTAACGTTTGCTTGTTTTCAAATTCAGGTAACGAGAGTACGATCGCCAAAGCGATAGCTCCCCTTAAGCCTCCCCAGTACATCACTGTTTGAAAAGCTCTGCTAACAGAATCCACTCCCGGCATTTTGCCAAGCACAGGCACCAGACCAAACACCACGATTGCTCTTGAAAACAACATGGCGACGACAACCAACGCTATCAGATCAATCGAGTGCAAAAGGCCTGACAGGTCGACCTGAAGGCCGACCATGAGGAATATCAACGCATTGGCAACATAGGCAAGATATTCCCAGAAGTGCTCCATGAATTCGGCAATTGACGGCGAGATTTTCGACTTTCCCCAACTCCCCACTATGACTCCTGCCGCCACTACGGCCATAATTCCGCTGACATGGAACCCGTGTTCAGCGATGATGAATGAAAAATAGGCCAGAATCGTGGTTAACGTAATTTCGATTGCCGGGTCGGATTCAATCCTACCCAGGGTTTCCCCAACGATTAGTGCCAGCACCCAACCAACCGCCACGCCACCAAAAAACACCAGGAAAAACTCGCCTACACCGGATACCACAACTGCACCGGTAACCCCCCCCGAAACCATGATGCCCAGCAACAGAGTGGCCGTCACCAGTGAGGTTGCGTCATTAAACAGGCTTTCTCCTTCAACCAGCACAGTCAGGCGTTCAGGTACGCCCAGTTGCTTGAATATAGAGATCACGGCCACTGGGTCTGTAGCACTGAGAATCGCACCGAGCAGCAGTGACACGATGAGATTAAACGGCGTGACCAGCCACATAAAAATACCGATTAGTGCTGTCGACAGGATCAGTCCCGGTACCGCAAGTGCAAGGATAGGCAATATATTTCGCCCGACCTGCCTGGCATCGAGATTGAAGGCAGATTCAAAAATCAGTGTCGGTATAAAAACAAACAAAACCAGATCAGGCGTCAATTTGAATTCTGATATGACGCTTAACACGGGAACCTGTTGAGCCAGTTGAGCCAATATGATGCCGATCAGCACCAGCGCGATGGTGAGCGGGAGTTTGCTGAATCGCTTGCTCAGAATGGTGGTCAGGGCAGCTACCAACAACAGCAAAATAATACCGGATACAAGATCGGCCATATGTGATGCGTGTTCTGTTACCTGTGCAACTTCATGTTCCATAGTCCTTATCTCCGATCCGGCTTATGGTGGTTCCTGCTTCAATAACTGGCTGAGTCGCAAACACAAGAATCGTTGTTCTCTGGCC
>CAZNFE010000074.1:0-3727 GCA_964571945.1 uncultured Pseudomonadales bacterium | reverse complement strand
TTCCTGCTTCAATAACTGGCTGAGTCGCAAACACAAGAATCGTTGTTCTCTGGCCAGCAGGGTTGTCCACCCCACCCGCTCAGGGCTGTCTACCCTACTCGCTCAGGGCTGTCTACCCAACCGCTCAGGGCTGTCTACCCATCAGCTCAGGGCTGTTGCAATTCTATCCCGCTAGACTTGATTTAGTAACTCTTCGCCTGTCCCAACATTTTTTCTGCAATAAACGACTTGATTAGCTCCTGACTAACCGGAGCAATAACGGCGATCATAATTTCTCTTAGATACCGTTCCACATGATATTCTTTTGCGTAACCCATGCCGCCGTGGGTTAAAACTGCCCGCTGACAGGCACTTAATGCAGCCTCTGCAGCAAGATATTTTGCTGTGTTTGCTTCAGCGCCGCAGGATTGGCCGGCGTCGTATAGAGCAGCGGCCTTGAAAACCATTAAATGCGCCGCTTCAAGTTCCATCCAGTTTACTGCCAGTGGATGTTGTATAGCCTGGTTTTTGCCTATTTGTCGATCAAATACAACCCGTTCTCTGGCATAATTCGCTGCTCTTTGCAGAGCCGCTTGCCCCAATCCCACGGATTCGGCTGCGATCAGTATTCGCTCAGGATTCAAGCCGTGTAATAAACATTTCCAGCCATCTCCTTCGGCGCCGATTCGATCGTGCACCGGTACACTCAGATCATCGATGAAGAGAGCGTTGGAATCCACGGCTTTCCGACCCATCTTCTCGATCAGGCGAACTTCAATTGTCGAGCGATCGAGGTCCGTATAGAACAAGGTTAGACCATCGGCCGGATGCTCACAATCTTCGTAGGCTTTCGTACGAGCAATCAGCAGGATTTTATTGGCAGTTTGCGCAGTAGATGTCCACATTTTACGTCCATTCAGAATGTAGTGATCGCCATCCCGGGTAGCTCTGGTTGACAATCTGGTGGTATTCAATCCTGCGTCTGGCTCAGTGACACCAAAACAGGCTCTGTCTTCCCCTGCAATTAAAGGGGGCAGAAATCGCTTCTTTTGTTCTTCAGTACCAAATACAACGATTGGGTGAGGTCCAAACAGGTTCAGGTGCACTGCTGATGCACCACTAAAACCGGCACCAGAACGAGTAATTGTGTGTGACAGGATAGCCGCTTCGGTTATACCAAGCCCTGCCCCGCCATACTCCTCCGGCATGGCGATCCCGAGCCATCCCCCGGCTGTTATGGCATCTACAAAATCTACAGGAAACTGACCGTCTGCATCCCGTTGCAGCCAATAATCTTCATCAAATTTCATGCAGATCCTGCGCACGGATTCCTGGATCGCTATCTGTTGCTCGTTCAATTGAAATTCCATATTTCGCCCTTGTTGCGGGATCTGGACAAATACAAGAGATACCTAATGTTTAACTGTATGTGTCCTACATATATTATTGAATTTAAAGATAATTATAGATTTAATATTTGCTGGTAGATTCGCTTTCGAATAATCAATGCGCTGCTTCATTTTTGAATCCGGCGTCAAATTTCGATGCCATCTGCGTGGTATCTGGAACGAAATATCGCGCTCGTACATTGCATTCCATTCCACACTAACACTGTTCGCTGTCGGCATGATTTCCGCCACAGAAGTATACGATTCATTCTGCAGAACCTCTAGGCATAAAGTGTGCATTACAGGTGAAGGTGGTTTTTGTCCCGCATAGTGATCAGAAACTGATCAAAATAGACCGCTTGTCTCATTTTCAGCATTTGCTGCTATCCAGCCGATGAGTGAACATCACACTTCATCGTTCATAATTGCAATTAGAGCGAATAGAAGTATGATCTTACTTTTTCCGGATGTTATCCTAAGATAGCTTCCAGTAGTCATCTAACCGCACAAAAAAAGCAGTAAATATGGCAGATCTATCACGCAATGAGCGCAAGCGTAAGCGAACCCGAGTCGCCTTGCTCGATGCAACACGAAAGCTGGCCCAATCCGGTGACCAGTCCAGGATTTCCGTACAGGATATCACCGAAGAAGCTGACGTTGGTCTGGGCACTTTCTATAACTATTTCGAGAATAAGCAAGCCGTATTTGAGGCAGTTCTGGACGACTTTCAGGAAGTTTTTGACGCTCACCTGACCAAATTCGGGATGCATATCAAGGATCCTGCCATGCTAATGGCCGCGACCCTCAAATACACGTTTCAGCAGGCACTACATAACGAGGACTGGCGAATCTTTCTTGAGTATTCAAGCCGCTCACGCAGTCAAATGCTGCAACAGTGCCTGCTGCAATGCGCCGGATTTATTCAGGCAGGAGTCAAAGCCGGACGATTCAGGATTGGCGATATTCACTTCACACTCAATTTGATGCACGGCATGGTGCACCATGTTATCGCTGAAATCGACCGGGATATTCTTGCAGAAAGTACTGTAGAAGAGGCTATTCGCGGTATCCTGCGCATGCTTGGATTGGCAGATGTGGTAGCCAGAGCGCTGGCTCAGAGTCCGCTGCCTCCCATCTCTGCACCACGAAGAACCCCGCTGCCTGAAGTGATCAACTGGAAACTCTGAACCGTTTATTGAAAGCGAAAACCCCCGGCTTTGCCCGAGGATTGTTATGTTCGCTGGCCTGGTACTGGATGTTAATTCACAAAGCAGCTATCAAACTGGATTTACACAATGAAACTCGTCACATTTACCCAGCATAAAAGAACACGCCTGGGGATCGTTTCCGATAACAGTATCATTGATCTCTCGGTTGATGCACCGGGCCTGGCCCAGAATATGGTCGATTTTCTGAAGCAGGGTGATACTGCCATGGAAGTTGCCCGACAGGCACTGGCCGACGCTGGCCCCTGTATCCCTATCGCACAGGTTCACCTGGAAGCACCAGTCCTGAAGCCCGGTAAATTTCTCGCTATTGGTCTGAATTATGCCGACCACATATCAGAATCAGGCACGGAGAGACCCAAGGTTCAGATCTGGTTCAACAAGCAGTCAACCTGTGTTAATGGTCCTTTTGATCCGATCGATCTGCCAGTTGCGTCAGATATGCTCGACTACGAAGGTGAACTGGGTGTGGTCATTGGCAAGCGATGCCGGCACGTCCCTATTGAACGTGCCCATGAAGTTATCGCCGGTTTCACGATAGTCAATGATGTCAGCGTCAGGGACTGGCAACTGCGTGCTCAGACCTTTCAGATCGGCAAGTCGTTCGATACCCACGGTCCCATGGGACCCTATCTGGTTACTCCTGACGAAATCAACGATCCGCACAATCTGGCACTCAAGACCTGGGTAAACGGAGAACTGCGACAAGATTCCAATACTCGATATCTGATATTTAATTGTTACCAGCAAATCGCCCATCTGACCACCGCTTTTACCCTTGAACCGGGTGATGTTCTTGCCACAGGAACTCCGGCGGGTGTTGGTATGGCCATGCAACCACCCTCCTATCTGGGTACTGGTGATGTTGTCAGAATAGAGATCGAAGGGCTTGGTGCAATCGAAAATACCATCGTGAAGGAATCTGGCGCAACCGTAATCGAATAATTAACATCCATTGAAATGATTCCGATGTTACCTATAGATTGATCGCAGCCGTGGCCTGGTGGGTTGCTTCTAAACAACAAATCCACAATTGTGAGATTTAGCAGTTCCCGGTTTTTCTTCGCTGCACCAGAAGAGAAGGCTTGTCAGAGACTCGCTGTGAACCCATCCCTGGGCGCTCCGCACAGACGT
>CAZNFE010000073.1:4820-10006 GCA_964571945.1 uncultured Pseudomonadales bacterium | reverse complement strand
GTGTTTTACCGACTACTTTATCGTTGTTTTCCACAAGCATAAAATCCTGCTGATAATAAGAAAAACAGAATTATAGTCTGCTATTTAGTGTATTTGCCAACAATAAACTGGGATATATCGGATAAAATACCACATTAAGCACTATGAGGTAATTCACATGTCTCATACAAAATCAAGTGAAAATCGTCAACTCATCCGCAACCGAATTCAGCATAATCATTGTCTGTCGGAAGAGGATGCTGTGGCCAGACTATTGCCACTGGGTGATATTCATGAGCCGATGATGTCCGGAATTCTGCATAGAGCCAAACAGCTTTGTACCGAAATCAGACACGTGCAGAGTCACAAGAACAGTGTAGATGTTCTGCTACGGGAATTCTCGCTATCTACTGAAGAAGGTGTGCTGCTGATGTGTCTGGCGGAGGCACTGCTGAGGATCCCTGACAAACACACCCAGGATCAGTTAATTCGAGATAAATTGCTGGGTGGTGACTGGTCGGTACATCTGCAGCACAGTGATTCGATGTTTGTCAATGCATCTGCATGGGGCCTGTTACTGACTGGCAAAGTCATTTCCCTGAAGGAATTTGAAGGGCAAAGAAGTGCCACAGAAGAAAAGCAGTGGTCACTTCTGAAAAACACCATCGCTCGCCTGGGTGAACCCGTAATTCGTTTGGCTATGAATACAGCTATTCGAATCATGAGTACGCAGTTTGTTCTGGGGGAGGATTTTGATAGTGCCTTCCACAATTCGGAAAGCGAGATTCTAAAAGGGTATACCTATTCGTACGATATGTTGGGAGAAGGAGCACGAACCGCTCTTGATGCGGAGCGTCATATGCAAGCGTATGAGGAGGCGTTGACCAGGATCAGCGGTCATACCAATGGAACAGGGCCGATTGAAGGGCCTGGTCTGTCAGTGAAACTGTCCGCATTGCATCCACGCTTTGAGTATTCACAGCGTAAGAAGGTGATGCAAGAGCTGGTATCGAAGATAAAAAAGCTCTCCATCCGTGCCAGGGAGTTGGATGTCGGCCTGACGATTGATGCGGAAGAAGCCAATCGGCTCGATTTAACACTGGATATCGTGGAAGCGATGTTTATGGATCCTGAATTAAGTGAATGGAATGGATTCGGCCTGGCAGTTCAGTCCTATCAGAAGAGTGCGATTGATATTGTCGACTGGTTGATAGACCTGGCAAAAGAAGCAAACAAAGTAATGATGGTGCGATTGGTAAAAGGTGCTTATTGGGACAGTGAAATCAAGCGCAGTCAGGTGGGAGGCTTTCCTGATTACCCGGTTTTCACAAGAAAATCTGCAACGGACCTTTGCTTCCTGGCCTGTGCAAGGAAACTGCTGGCGAACAGAGGCATTGTTTATCCGCAATTTGCAACGCACAATGCTGTGACGGCATCTGCAATTCTGGAATTAGCAAAAGAACCATCGCTGCTGGGCGATATGGATTTTGAATTTCAAAGGTTGCATGGTATGGGGAACGTGCTCTTCGATCGGATATTGGAGAGTAAGGAAGCCAGATGTCGAATATACGCTCCCGTAGGGACACATCAGGATTTGCTTGCATATCTGGTGAGAAGAATACTGGAAAATGGTGCTAACAGTTCTTTTGTCAATAAAATAGTTGATGAGTCAATCCCCCTCGAAAATCTGCTATACAGCCCGATCGACGAAATTAAAGGCTGCCAGCCTAAACAAAACCCGGCGATTCCGTTACCCGCTGCGATATTCGGTAATAACAGGAAAAATTCTCTTGGGCTGGATTTGACAGATAAAATTGAGATCGATGCATTACAAATCGACATTGACAAATGGCACAAGCCTCAGCCTGTCGTGAAGTCACGGGGTATCACCACAGTACTGAACCCTGCCAATACCGATGAGATGCTAGGTAATTACAAAAATTCTGATGAAGATGACATGCAGAATAAACTCAGTATGGTTAGTTCCGGCTTGGCATCCTGGTCGGGACTAAGCGTTGAGAAACGCGCAAGGTGCCTGGAAAAACTGTCGCACCTACTGGAAAAAAACAGAAATGAATTGGTCGTGTTGTGTACCAGAGAAGCTGGAAAATGCCTCGCAGACAGTATCGCAGAGGTTCGTGAAGCGGTCGACTTTTGCAACTATTATGCACAGCAGGCAAGGATAGTATGTGGGAGGATAGATGCCGTAAAGCCTGGTAGAAAAAAGGTTGAATCACAGGAACCTCTGGGAGTAGTGCTCTGTATCAGCCCCTGGAATTTCCCGTTAGCCATTTTTCTAGGTCAGATTAGTGCTGCATTGGTAACAGGTAACACGGTATTAGCTAAACCATCAGAGCAGACTACTCTTATTGCGGTTCGGACTACAGAATTAATGCGGGAAGCGGGTATTCCCGCAGAAGCATATCAATTAATAACGGGACCTGGAAAAAACGCCGGCGAAGTGCTGGTTCATGATCGGCGAATAGCTGGTGTGATGTTCACAGGATCTACAGACACGGCGTGTTGGATCGCCCGTGAGTTGGCTAATCGAGGCGGTTTGCCGGCCCGACTAATTGCAGAAACCGGTGGGCAGAATGCCATGATCGTTGATTCCACTGCATTGCTTGAACGAGTTGTTGACGACGTGATTCTGTCTGGTTTTGGCAGTGCTGGACAAAGGTGCTCATCACTCAGAGTATTGTACGTCCAGGATGAAATAGCCGATAAGCTGATTACTATGTTGCAGGGAGCTATGTGTGAACTGGTAATCGGTAATCCTCTGGATATAGCTACAGATATTGGACCATTGATCGACCACAGCGCACTATCAGTTTTACAACAACACCAGGTCAGGATGGAGCGAGAAGCGAAACTGATCTATCAGTGTGAAGTGCCGGGTGAATTGGAGCAGGGTCACTTTTACGGTCCTGTCCTGTATGAGCTGGATAATATCTCGGCATTGGAAAAGGAGGTGTTTGGTCCTGCAATTCATGTAATCCGTTACGCTGCTAACGAAACTGATCAGGTAATTGATGAAATTAACAAGACCGGTTATGGATTAACCCTTGGCATACATTCTCGAATTACATCGAAAGCGGAATACATTGCTCGACATGTCAAAGCAGGTAATGTCTATGTTAACCGCAATATGATAGGCGCGATAGTTGGAGTGCAACCATTCGGTGGTTGTGGACTATCAGGAACCGGGCCTAAGGCAGGTGGTCCACGATATCTGCCCAGATTGCTTAGAGAAAGAACCGATATTCATCCGGATAAACCAATCCGTCAACCAGGTGCTGAATTGATAACAACTTCTGCCTGGCCGATCAGTAAGCCCGCTGCAGGCGAAATCGATAAGGCAATGGTGAAGTTCACGTCTTACATGAACGAGGGCTTTGAAGTAGCTGATGGGTGTCTGTCAAATCTCGTGGACCTGATCAGAATTTCGAAGTCGGAACAGAGAAAGACTTTCACAGCAGTAACCAGGATTGAAGCTGTAGCAACTTCTTGTCAGGAGAGGGTTCGAAATATATTGACGGAGTCGGTGAATCTGCAGGGTGCAACCGGTGAATTCAATGAACTGCGATGGGAACCACGAGGTAATGTTATCTGTTTTTGTTCAGGTAAACATACAAACTGGATTCAAGCCACACTGATTGCATTGCTGACCGGCAACAGGGTCGTTCTTGGTTACACCCCCGGTATGCAGTCAGCAGCGATACAATTGGTTGAGCTGTTGTGTGATGCGGGATTCTCCCCAAATAAGATTCCATTGTTGCCTTTGCATTGGGATTCAGAATTACAGTATATGCTAAAACACAGGAATGTTGATGCGGTTGCTGTAAGTGTTGAGGATGCACCGGTTGTTAATCGAATTTTAAGGCAGCGAGAAGGCGAACTAATTCCTCTGCTGACAGGTTCGCTAAGCGATAGCTATGTGCATGGTTTCATGCGAGAGAAGACCATCTCGATAGACACAACCGCTGCGGGTGGCAATGCATCATTATTGATCGCAGCATCAGACCCGACAGACAGCATTCGAGAAAAACATTGTGCTGCTTAAGGATAAGTCAAACTACTCGATCGAGAGAATCCACCAGATAGTTGATGTTCCGATGGCTGATACCCGCGACATTAATTCGACTGGAATCAACCATGTAGATTGAAAACTCGTTTTTTAACCTGTTTACCTGGTCCCGGGAAATACCAAGGAATGAAAACATTCCTCTTTCCCGCTCGATGAAAGTGAAATCCGAGTTTACACCTTTGTCCCGAAGTTTTTCGACCAGAAGACTGCGCAAACCGCTTATTCGAACACGCATTTGAGAGAGTTCATCTGACCAGAGGTTTGTCATTTCAGCATCATCGAGAATATCAGCAACTATGCTGGCACCATGTGCCGGTGGCATTGAGTAGACACCTCGAGTGATTGAGAGCATTTGGCTTTGACTTGCTTTTCGCTGGCTCGAATTTTCAGCGATCAGGTTGACCGATCCGGTTCGTTCCCGATACAGCCCGAAATTCTTGGAGCAGGAACTGGCGACTATCAACTCAGGAACTTCATCGGCCAGCAGGCGAGGACCAAAAGCATCTTCCGCTAACCCTTCTCCCAGTCCCTGATAGGCTATGTCAATCAGGGGAATAAACCCCTGCCTGACAGCCATCTCACTGATAATCTGCCACTGATCTGTGCTCAGGTCGGCACCACACGGATTGTGACAACAACCGTGCAATAGCACCACAGAGTTGTTGTCGGCTTGTTTCAGAGCCGCAACCATATTCTCAAACTGAATAGCGTGGGACTGGTAATCGTAATAGGGATATTCTGCCAGTTTTAGGCCAGCATCACCCAGTAGTGGAACATGATTTGCCCAGGTTGGATTACTGACCCACACGGTCGTGTCAGGATTGCCGCGTTTGATAAATTCAGCAGCCATTCGTACTGCACCACAACCGCCAGGTGTCTGTATCGTGGCGAGTCGGTCATCGCGCATCACTTTGTGTGCTGTACCGAACAGCAATTTTCCAATAGCCAGATTAAATCTTTCGTCACCAGCAGGTCCGACGTAGGTTTTTGTTGTCTCACTGGCCAGGAGAAGCTTTTCAGCTTTTTTTACAGCTTCCATGATCGGTGTGTTGCCGTTTTCATCCTTATATACACCAATTCCCAGATCAATTTTTTCAGGATTTGGATCTTCCCTGTAAGC
>CAZNFE010000073.1:0-4720 GCA_964571945.1 uncultured Pseudomonadales bacterium | reverse complement strand
TCGTCTGGCCAGGATTAGTTGCACTTCGTTGTACCTGGTACCTGTGGTGAATCATAACAGAAATCTACAAGAGTTCTGTTTTGAATATAGCGCAACCACCTAATGCTATTTTGATCTAAAAATGGATCAGGAATTAACCTATTCAAATTGGCGGGAACCACTGGCTGATCCAACGTGGATATGGGATAAAGAGCTGCCCGAGCCCGGTATGGCAGATGTTTCGCTGTAAGCAGGGATAGGAAAATATGGAAATAAAAGGAATGAGATTTGATCATGATCATTTGTTCGAGTCCCGGATCAGCCTATTCTAATCCTCATAAAGCCACCCGGCAGGAGCCGAACGGGTTATGAAAAAATCTGAGATAAGAGAGAAATTGATCAATAGGCGTGCGGAATTGCTGGATCGTGTTGGGCGAACCACTAAGCACCTGTTTCAGAGGGATAAACCCGTCAGCCCTATATTTTCTGAGCAATCTGTGGAGATGGAGAACCGGGAACTGATCTATCGTCTGGATGGCGAAGGCAAGAATGAAATCAGGCAAATCGAAAAAGCACTGGCACGCCTGGATGCAGGGGAATTCGGTATTTGTGCGAACTGTGGGGAGGAAATTGCGGAAAACAGGCTCGAGGCACTTCCATATACGGATATGTGCATCGACTGTGCAAGTCAAGATGGAGGGTGACGCATGTTTAACCTCAATAAAGTACTTGTTGTAATAGATACTGACCACGAACAGCAACTCGCCCTGGAAAGGGTGGTGCAGTTAGCGAAGATTTCTGATTTTGAATTAAGGCTGATTAGTTGTGATTACTCGCGATACCTGGTTGAAGGATACTATTTCGATGGACTGCAGATTCCAGAGTTGCGACGCGGGTATCTGAATGATCGTCTCGCGGCACTTGATGAAATTGCCAGACCATTGATAAACAAAGGGTTAAGTGTACAGACTGAGGCAATCTGGGGACACCCACCCTACGAGGCTATCGTAGCCGATACCTTATCCTGGCAACCCGATCTGGTAATTCACAGTACACGCAGACACTCGAAGTTATCGCGAATATTTCTGTCGAATGAAGACTGGCAACTGGTGAGAACCTGTCCGGCAGCGTTGCTGCTGGTAAAAGAGCGTGCCTGGGGTACTAATCCGATTATTATTGCGGCCGTTGATCCCAAACACCGCCATGGTAAACCTTCGGGTCTGGATCACAAGATCCTGGGCGTTGCCCACGAATTGCGTGATAAAGTGGGCGGAGAAGTCTACGTCATGCATTCGTATAGTGAAATACCCATGTCGGGGACCTATCCGGAACAAGCCTCTGAAGAACACAAGGCCGCCATAGATCGACTGCTGAAAGATTTTGATGTTCCAGAAGAGAGAGTACGTGTTCTGGACGAATCTGTTGAATTTGCCCTGCCTGAGCTGGAGATCGATCTTCAGGCAGATCTGGTGGTCATGGGCGCCATCTCACGAAGCCGAATCAAGGATGTGTTCGTCGGTCATAGCGCTGAAAAAGTAATGGACTATATCGAAAGTGATCTATTAATAGTTAAGCCGGATGATTATATTTGCCCCATCAAAGCACTAGTTGGTTAGAGCCTGCCAAACGATCCAGGACTGACACAGATAATGTGCAGATTAATATATGATGACTAACGATCGGCTGTCAGGCAAGTTGCCTGATTTCAACGGCTACATGTATCAACGGGTTTGGATACTCCCTACCGAATTGATTGAGGACATAAATCGAGGAGCTAATAGATGAGCAATTATAGGAACGTGTTAGTTGCAGTCGACCTGAATCCTGATAACCAACCGGTCATTGACAAGGCGATTGAACTTGCAAAAATGAATAATGCGATTCTGCATGTAATTCACGTCGTAGAACCGCTGAGTTACGGCTATAGTGACGGCATGATGAGTTGGAGTGACGGTCTGATTTCGGTGGAAGCGGCGATCAGAGAGGATGCGAGAAAAAGGCTGTCTGAAATGGGCAGACGGTACGAAATTGATGATCAGCGCCTATACTTCCGAACCGGTCGCGCATCCAGCGAAATTCATGCTATTGTTGATGAAATGGGGATTGACCTGATTGTTATCGGTACGCACGGCCAGGCTGGTTTGCAGTTATTACTTGGCTCAACAGCCAATAGTGTATTGCATGGCTCGGTATGTGATGTCCTGGCAGTAAGGATCAAATAAAGGCTTTCATAACCGATTGAAGCTGATGATGAATGCACCGAGCTCACAGAAGCTGGCCAACGGAAATTAACAGTTTAGTTTGATGACATGCGCCGGAGAATCTTCACGGAAGTCGGGTAATTGAAATTTGCAGGCAGCATTTTCCACCGACCATTGGAGCGGCTCGCCGGTTGCTAACCAGCATGCTTCAGAGCCCACATCAGGATTGAAATGGTTCAAGCTGACAAAATCGCCTGATGGATTACCCAGTAATGTAATGTATAAAGCGTTGCCCTTTTTGGTAAAACGCACGCTGAGATCATCCGTTGTGGTACCTTCTGCCACCCGCCAGGGGCGCGTGGCGAAAATAGCTTCACCATAGGTGCCTAACCATTTCCCCAGGCCGCGTAATGGCTTTAACTGTATTTCAGGAATTGAACCATTCGCCTTTGGCCCGACATTCAGCAGTAAATTGCCATTCTTGCTGACAATATCCACAAGCATGTGAACCAGTTGTTCCGTGGTGAGAAAGTTGTCATCAGATTCCTGTGAGTTGTATCCAAAGGAATGTCCGATACCGCGTACGCACTCCCACTTTCCCGGTGAGATATCTTTTAATGTCCGGTATTCGGGGGTGGTGTAATCCGTATGAATATTCTGTGGTTTTGGCAGAGTACCACTGGTAAAGCTTTTCGCAATTTCACGATTGATCTTCTTTTTTAAAAACGGAAGTTTCATGAGCCTTTGAAGATAGACTGGAAGTTGCATCCAGCGATCGTTAATAACGCCATTCTGGACGCTATTGTAATAGTGTGCTATCAGGTGTTTGAGTTTTCCTTTCGGCGGATAAGCGATGTCATTCCATAATATTTCGGGCGCATAGGTATCTATCAATTCGCGGTAATGGTGATCTACATAATCTGCATAGGATCGTCCTGCTGGACCATTGGTTATCATGTTGGATATGCTGGTGATTGACTGATCCGTAAAGGACCAATCCAGAGCTCCTGAATAGTAATACCCCATTTTCATTCCGTGCGCTCTTACCGAATCGGTCAGTTCGCCGACAATGTTCCGGCAGGCATACCAATTGTCTCTGGTCGGATGTCTCGTCCGGGAAGGCCACAGCAGAAATCCATCATGGTGTTTGGTGACCAGGACTACATATCGCGCATGAATGTTCTCGAATAGATCTGCCCAGTTTTCAGGATCCCAGCTATTGAGTTGGTCATTGAATAATGGACCAAAATTTTCATAGGGATAGTCTGCTCCATAGGTTTTTAAATGGTGCCGATAAACAGGACTTTCTTTTATGCGTAGCGAATTCAGATACCACTCGGAATAAGGTGAGTTGGCAAACATCGCCTGCTGACCTCTGGTGATTGTGAGTGTATTTATATCGACGTCTGCCGGTGCATAAGCGGGAATGCTGGATACAGACCAGTGAATGAAAATACCAAACTTGGCATCGTGGTACCAGTCAGGAACCTGGTGTTTGCGCAGGGATTCGTTGTCAGGTGTGAATTTTTGATGCGGCATAATCCTGTTCCGATATGGAAAGGGGGCTTCGATAGGTTAGGTATCACTATTCTCCGATGGAACGACCCACCAATCCAGGACTTTAGCACCGCATTTTTGAATCAGATAATTTCGTTTGCTGTCTTCGAAAGTGGCTCGTTCACCCGGGTGTAACGGCGTATCCCCTACAGCAAATATCTCGTCAGTCTGAATTATCCGTTTATTCTTGTCACGGTAAACCGCCAGGACACGTACAAACTTCACCGTAACTTCACCCGTATTTTCAACATAGCCAGCCAATCGTCGGGAGTCGCCATATTGTTCGGAGATACTACCGGTGCTGTCCACAGATCTGGATATCATGCCACAGTCGGTGACCACCGCATTGAGCTCAGCTTCAGGTACTTTTTCTTTCACGGGTTTTGCTGGAATTGTGGCTTCTACAGGTTCTTCGAATGAAAACTCATACTCAATCAGCGCAATGGCTGCAATGATCGTCAACAATGCTACTGAAAGCAGCAGGATCAACTTCGTCTGGTTAGGAGGCAGGGACGATGAAGTAGACTTCTCGCTGGTTTCCTTAGTCACTGAATAGACCTGTATAGTAAAGAGCGTACCCTGAGCTGGAGTACCAGAGCGAATATAACAGTTTTATGTTAGATTTGGATACAGCATTTGTAAAGATACTAGTTGATCTGAAAGAAATGGGGTAATCAGACGAAAGATGAGAATTAGAAATCTCACCAGGCGCGGATTGTAGAATGGGCAGGGGGCTTTCTGCTGAAACTGACATTATGCAGCGCATACTGGCTAATATTGAATCAGTAATTCGCGGGAATAGTCAGGGTGTTCGACACCTGATGGCTGCTTTTTTCTCCGGTGGTCATGTGCTGCTGGAAGATGTGCCGGGGACTGGTAAAACTACCCTGGCTAAATGCCTAGCGGCCTCGATAACGGCTGATTTCAAAAGAGTCCAATTCACGCCGGACTTGCTGCCGACAGACATTCTCGGCGTTTCGATA
>CAZNFE010000072.1:0-10037 GCA_964571945.1 uncultured Pseudomonadales bacterium | reverse complement strand
CTAGCGACCCAATACGATGCGACCCGAAGCGGTACTCAGGATGATCTCTGCATCTCCGTTCCCCGCTATAAACCTGAGCGAGCGGTCCCGTGAGTACTTGGCGGTTTTCGGTTTATCACTGGTTAGCCGGTTCCTGATTTGACCTCCAGACCCTGTTTCCACATCAAATCGCGCGCTGATGCCGGTCGGTAAGTCCAGATCGATGGAACCACTTATGGTTCGAAAATCGATTGTCCCTGCAGCAACTACTCCGGTGGTGACACTAATATCACCCGAAACTGCATGGCCTGAAAGATCAAGTACTTCGTCAGTGAAAAGCTCGATTTCACCTGAGACAGTCTCAAGATCCACTTCATCACCACAATCACGCACGTCAATACTACCGCTCACCGATTGATAAGTACCCGGTCCGGTTGCATTTCGGCTTCTGATCTCTCCGCTTACAGTTCTTGCCTTGATTCGGCCGGTAGCATTCCTAAGGCTGATTTCACCGCTGACTGTGGTGAGATCGACACCCTTGTCGACATTGGTCACCTGCAAATCCCCACTCACGCCATTGACCTCCAAACCCGAGTGCAGATTTCGCACCTCAATATCCGTCGATACACCGTGTACATCCAGATTACTGCCCTTTGGTACACTGATGGTCAGATCGGAGCCGTCATTCATCGACCAACCACCCAGGTGGCCAGGCAATCTCACTTTGATCTCCGTCTCATCACCTTCCACATCGAATATGAATTCACGAGTTTTTGAATCCAATCGGCCGGTTACTTTTATTTCATCACGATCCCAGCCTGCCACCCTCAGATCTCCCCTGGTGATATGAATGGCAATAAAACCATCAGGAGACACCTTTTTGGTCTCATCAATGTTTTTTCTGCCATCCGCAAGCGCACTAAAACCGATCAGGCTGATGACTGAGGCTATGAGTAATCTGTTCATTGCTAATATCCTAGATCGAACCGTCTGGTTCGACGTATTTTTGATTGAGCAAATCCAGTTCCTGTTGATGGACACGCATCAACATATCGATAAGGCGCTGGTTCTCCGGATTTTTCACAAGCGCTAATTCAATTTCCTGGCGAGCCTTCTCGATGATCTCAAAATTCTTTCGAAGCAATGAGATGGTCTCTTCATCCAGACCCTGATTGGCCTGTTCAAACCGTTGCACCGAAGGATTTCTCACCGTGATAAAATCGTTCTGCATCTCTCCGACAGCTCTCTCCAGGCTGGCATATTTGATCTCTTGACTGTTACCCAGTTGATGCAGACTCAAAATCAGCGCGGTCACCCCGATCAACAAACTTGCAGCCATTCCATAAGGCAATAATTTATAGCCCCAGTTTTCCCTGTGCCTCTGAGGATATCCGGCAATTTGTCGCTCTATGCCAGGCCAGAGATCTCGCAGTGGTTGTCTATCCCGGTCCAGGTTTTTTACTGCCCTGGCCAGGGCGATATCCGGAGGTACATCATCATGCGATTGAGTGTCGTTGTTATCATGGGTGGTCATCAGATAAATACCCCTGCAATAATTGTCTGGCACGGTGCAGTTGTGCCTTGCTGCTGCCAATCGCAATCTTTAACTCGTTACTGATTTCGTTGTGGCTATACCCTTCAATACTGTAGAGCACGAATACCATGCGGGCACCGTCTGGTAGTTTGCTGATTGCCGCTTCAAGGCTGATCTGTTCCTCTGGTGCAGCGCTTATATCAACTCGTTCAAGATTTTCATGATCCAGGTTCGTACGGACAGGTTTTCGTTTGCGTAGATAGCTAAATACTACATTGGTTGATATTCGATAAAGCCAGCTTCCGAAAGCACTCTCACCTCGGAATGTGCGCAATTTTCGCCATGCCAGCACAAATGCTTCCTGGGTTAAGTCTTCAGCCATCTCCCTGTCATTGCACAACCTTAGACACAATCCATAAATTCGACCCGAGTGCAGACGATAGAGCTGTTCAAATGCCCTCATATCATTACTCCGGGCTCGTTCCACCAGTGCATTTTCATCCGGCTGATCGGCCGTTACTGCATCCTGCCTGATTTCTACCACTATTCGTGTATTTCCATAGTGTGTATCTCTTAGATGTTGCAGTTAGCAAAAGGGTTTACAAGGTACTATGTATCCAACCAGCAGTATCCAACCAGCAGTACCCAACCAGCAGTATCCAACCAGCAATTATGCCGGATCAGCACTTGAAATCCCCGTCCACCTGTTTCGATCCCAGCATCAATCGATTTCCGGATTGTCAAAGCCATATCCGTGATAACTGGCTATTGCTAATCCGGCAGCTACACTTGTAAATGGATCATGTTCCGAGACCTTCCCGGGGAATCTATCTTCCAGAATCGATCGGACAGCAACGATTTGAGACGACCCTCCGGTACGGATCACTAAATCAACATCGCTATCCTGAATCCCGCCACTTGAAATCACAGCATCGATCAAATTCCGGATCTGATCCAGCATCCCGCACATCATTTGTTCGAGTTGCCGCTGCCTGAACTCGATAGCAAGGTCAAGTTCAGGAATATCCAGAACCGTGGCGTCGCGGGTCGACAATTCTGCCTTTGCATCCTTAATCGCCTGGAATACCATGTAATTGTAATTATGTGTAATCAGATCTTCGAGCCGTTCAAATTTGACGGCAGTTTCCCCGCCCTGGGAAATGCAGTCTGCAATCTTGCTGCGATATCTATTCTGGTTCAGGGTATAGGTCACGGCCCAATTCAGGAGGCCATCTTCAAATTCCTCGAACGGGAAATAGTTCTCTATTCGTTCCCCATCCACCAGACGAGACCACATCTCACCTTTTCCCAGAGCAGGGAACAGCAATTCCCTGAAAATCAGCTGATCAATATGATCTCCTCCTAATGGCAAGCCATCCGTTGCCAACACGGCAAAGTCGATGCCATCATACTTCACCAGACTCATGTCCAGCGTACCGCCGCCAAAGTCAAAGGCCAGCACGATACCTTTCGCCCGATGGGGTTCATCGTGAAGAAAGCTCACGGTTGCTGCCAGTGGTTCCGGGAAAAAACTGACCTCTTTGATACCCGCATACACATAGGCCTCTTGAAGCCTGGAAATGGCCAGTTTGTTCCGATATGGATCCCTGCCTTCAAATTTAACGGGATACCCGACGTGACTCGCACTGACTGAATAACCCAGGCTTTGCTCGATGGCTTCTCGCATTCTCAGCAAGAGCGGCGTAACTAATGCAACCAGACGAAACGGCTGGTCAAAAACCAGCAATCGCTTGATGCTGCTGTTACCGAGCAGTCTTTTCACGCCTCTGAACAATCTCCCTGGCATGCCTCGATCATTGATCGGTTGACCATAGATCGTCTTGCTTATCGTCTCACCCTGTGAGTGGGTATCTTCCGGGTTTGCTTCTGAAACCAGCAATGTGCTTTTACTGACTATTTCCGGTGTCAGTTCAACTACTCGATCACGATTTTCCTCAATATATTGTTGCACAGCAGCCGAGCCGGTATTGGTGGCAAATTCCCGGTCAAGATGAGTTGCAGATGGCATGATCGGACTCGAATCTTCCAGCACCACTAATTCAAGCATTTCACCGTCATACCATGCCGCTGCGGAATTTGAAGTACCGAAGTCGATACCAATTCCAACCGGTTTTTTATTCGAAGCCATTACTCGACCCAAAATACATGCCTATCAAGCCTCTTGCTTCTGTTCATATATCATTGAATATTAAGGAAATTTTTACTATCTAAGCTGTGAACAGGTGTTCTAAGGCAACCATAAATTAACGCACATTCATCGGCAAATTCCTACCTTTTTATGTGATGATCCATCGAATGGGGGGCAGCAACGAGGCGCAGGAGGCTGTCTGACTCAGGTGATCGTAGCGGGGATGGCGGAAATCGGCTGATCTCCAATCGGCAGGTTAACCCTGAGTCCGACAGCCTCTTGCGACGTCTCTGAGGCTGCTGAATCCGGGCAGGAACCTGCCAGTATCAAGTCGCTGATCAGCGCTGAATGTGTTACGTGATGAATGTTAACCGATGCTAATGCATGGTATTCGGATCTATACCCAGTCCATCCAACAACACGCCGATGCTTGCCAGAACATGGTAGCGTGCCAGTAGCGCACTGGATTGACCGGACGTTAATGCCACCCGTGCACGCAATTGCTCATTCTGGATATCCAGTAGATCGAGCAATGTCCTTTTTCCCAGAGACAACTGTTCATTATAGACAACCAGCACTTCATCCGTGGATTCAACGTGGGCTTTTAAGTATTCCAATCGCATCAATATATCCTGCAGCTCATTCCAGACCACAGTGACATCTTCCTGAACCGCCAATTTAACACTGCGCAATGTTTCCCGGGCTGCGAACTCCCTGGCTTCTGCTTCATTCAACCTGGCTCTGTCTGCACCACCGTGATACAAATTGTACGTCATACGTACTACGGCTGTTTCATCATCGTTCGGTCCAATCGAGCCATCCGTGTCATCATTCCTGGTTGCACCCAACTCGAGGTCAAATCGCGGTTGAAAAACCCCTTTGGTCTGCCTGCGGGCTGCTATTGCAGCCTCCAGGTCAGCTTCCGCAGCTCGAATATTGGGATTGTTATGGAATGCTATCTCAACAGCCAATTCGAGTGTAGATGGAAGACCTTGAATTTCAGCCGGTGTAACCAGTGATACCGGGTCTGCTCCGACTACCCGATAAAATTGGGCAATTCCGTTTTTGGCCTCTCTTTGTGACAGCAGGAGATTTGATTTCGCCTGGGCGCGTCGCCCCACGGTCTGCACCACATCAACCTTCGTACCTACACCACTTTCAAATCTCTCCCGGATTTTTGTCAGCGTCTGTTCGTGCTCAAGCAGGTTCTTGCTTGTGAGCTGAACGATTTCATTTCGTCGCAACACCTCCAGATAGACTTGTATCGCCCGGAGACTCACGTTCTCCTGGCTGCTGGCTAATCTGGATAACGCAGAATCTACCAGTGCACTCTGCTGACGAACCAGGTTTTGCGTCGTAAAACCATCGTACAGAAGCTGCGTGATTCTCAGACTGCGTTCTTCGCGGGTTAAATAGAAATCATCTTTCCCGAGGGCTCTGGTAGTGGTGTTGTTACTGTTTTCACGACCCCCGGCAAGTGCCAGGTCAACACTCGGATAATATCCTGATCTGGCTTGATTGTATAATTCCTCTGCCGCTGCCAGATTATACCTGCCTGCCTGTATATCCGGATTGGTTTTCAGTGTCATTTCAACAGCTTCATTCAAGGACTGTGCGCCCAATGGAGCCGCTATGATCAGCGAACCTGCAAACATGCAAGCAATTGTTACATTCTTGTTCATCACGAAGATACTCCCTGCGAATACATCACCTTTACCGTAACACCGTAACCAAAATCACTCCGGCTAATTCGGCCAGAGAATTTCTACGGTCAATCTAATCCAGCACCACTGGAGTCGGGATATTGCCACGCTTTCCAGGGGGCAAGGCAGCACGACATCACCATCCAGTCTCTACTTGTACCTATTGGACCTCTCACACTTGTTGTACTTATTGTGTTTCGATTACTAAGCATAACCGAAATACAGCAATTTGATAACTTCCCATTGTTTTTCTGTTGCCACTCAGGTTTCGACGGAGAGTATGCGTCGAATCTCATCAGTTTTAAATCCCAGCGCCATGGGCCTGCGGATGCCAGGTAACGTCACTACATCGTACAGTTCCTCGACAATGCCCCCAATTCTCAGTCCGTGAACCACGTCACCCGTTTGCAAATCAATCACTTGAAGCCCGCATCGGGCAGATGCATGCTTACTGCTCAGGTTCTCATCCAAATCCAGCCCCTGAAAGGTCTTATTATGCCTTGGTAATGAAAGCCCCACCACCGCAAAATGGTTGATAAAAGCCAGGCCACGCAAAAATCCAGGGCAGAAAGCGACCTTCTCAAATCGGCCAGTATCGAGATCAGCATATCCAAAATAACCGCTGCCGGAATCCAACAACCACAATCTGTCCTGGTACCACCTTGGTGAATGTGGCATGGACAAGCCCTCAACAACGCATTCGCCACTCTCTACATCAATCAACACACCGCCATCTTTTCTATGTTCCCGCCAGCCATCTGAGACATCAGAGCGGCTCACGCTGGTTACAAAGCGCGGCTCACCCTTCACCACTGCCAGTCCATTCAAGTGACAACGATCCTCTGCAGCTAATTTACTGATAAATGACGGTCTCCATATCGGTTTAAAACTGTGGGTTTCGCTGGGTTTCGCAAGACAACTGAATAATGTACTCACAAATATCGGCTGGTTATGGACATCAAGCGCTATATCATGGATATCAATATCACCTGTGGTGTAGCCAACCCTGGGTATATACATACAGTCATAACCTTCGTAGTCCTGACCGGCTTCAAATGCTGGCTCAAATCGCCACAATTGATACAAGCTGCTCATGTAAATGCTGCGCTCATCAGCAGGCGCGCACAATCCCATGCATCGATTGAAAGTTCGTTCAAACACGGACAAATTACCACTGGACTGGGTACCAATGAGGAATAATTTACCCGTTTGATAGGTTGAAAATGAGAGACTGGTTTCCTGTTCGACTAGCCATTGTGTGAACTGTCGAGTCGCTTCGATTTCCAGTTTGGGCTCGTCGGACACGTTACGTGATTCAACCTTCAACTGTTCGTTAATTTCGTTTCTCCGAACATCTCGTCGAAGTACAATTATCTGAGCGAATAACCTGCAGACTCATAGCTTCCAACGATCATAAATGCTGACCAGATATACGGGACGCCCCATTCAGCTGACTCAAGCAACTCTAATTGCGTCGCTCGTAATGCCTCCCTGGCTGGCTCACCAGTTAAAAGACGATTGTAAAAACTGGTCATCAGAGCCTGGGTTCCCGCGTCACTGACTTCCCAGAGTGAACTGATTACTTCCGCTACCCCGGCCTCCTGAAACGAGCGACGCAAACCGTATACACCCTCACCCTCATGAATTTCGCCTAGCCCGGTTTCGCAGGCAGACAGCACAACCAGCTTCGTACCTGTCAGATTCAGGCCAAGCACTTCCAGTGCAGTTAGTACACCGTCGTTAACTGTATCAATATCACCAAGAAACTGCGCGTTGGTATTGATTCCAGCGAACGCCAGGCCTGCTCTCAGGAGCGGATTATCACCTGGCGGCGGTACTTGCAGATCCGCACTTCGTTGCAGCTTCAATAATCTTTTTCTGAGCGTATCATCTGCCTTCAGGAAGAACCCATGGGTAGCAATATGCAGAATTTCCGGCGGCTGCTGCAAAGATGCAATCACTTGTTCCTGGGCATCGCTCTTAAAGTAGACCTTGCTGTCTTTCCTGTTTTCAGTTACTTCATCGGTAATCAACCGGCCTTCTCTCTCGGCACCTGGCAGCGGTTCAAAATTCAACCCTCTTAAACCGCTCGGTCCACCTCGTATACCGAGCTGAACTGCCGAGGATCGGCGCCCTTGCGCGACTGCAAGCTCTGCCTCACTGATCACTTTCTCAGAATCATAATCAGGTCCGGCAATGATGACGTAGTTCCCCTGAGCGAGCTTAAAGTCGTTAGGCAGCAGATCTCTTCCAGAGGTGAGTATATGCAGGTCTGTATTCTGAATCAGATACTCTTCCTCTTCGTTAACCAATGCATTAAAAGGCAGGATGTTCAGTACTCCATCCGGTATCAGATATACAAGTTCTGCATCCCCAACGATTTCTTCGAGTGGCCCCCAGATTTTGTCATAGGTTGATTGACCCAATTCAAGTATCTCATCTTCATCGGCATCTTCATCCTGAATACTGCTTCTGTATTCGAGTACCGCAGCTTCGATATCGTCCATATCATCATAAACGACAAGATTGTAATTTACGGTGCCGCCCTGTTTGCCGACAACGCCAGCCATCAGCTTGCGTTGACCTGCATCATTGTATGCAAGAAAATCTATCAGCACTGAGCCATCCTCCAGCGCTGCGGTCAGAGCATCAGCATCTACCTGGGCAATAGAGCTCCTGAATCGCGCACTGGCTCTGCCCAGATCACCCTGCAACTCATTAACATTCTGTTCCAGTTCATACAGCACATCTGCGTGTCTTCCGTGAGTCTCCGGCGTTGGACCAGAGAGGGTGAGAGAAGCAAGAGATTTCCTTGCGTCTTCCAACCTGGCTGTCAACTCAACCAATTTCGGATCCTGTGAGAGTTGGGCAATTTGTTGAATCTCTGATGTTATTTTCAGCAGCAACCCTTTCCGTTGCAGACTTGCATTGATTTCCTTTTTGCCACCGTCAGCGGCATCCAGTTTTCCCACCAACGATAAGTATCTGTCCGTCTCCGGTCGATGCAAACGAATATAACCTTCACGCGCGTTTTCACCTGTCACCCACAACATACGATCAAGAAATTCACTGCGACGTTTGAAGGCGGTTTCCCGCAACCCAACAGCGGCATCCAACTGACCCATTTTTTCTTTCACCCCGGCCAGATAGTCAAGTGCTTCGAAGGTATACGGATGCTGTTTTCCTAACACTTTCTCCAATAAAGGCAAGGTCTCTTGCAAAAGCATATTCGCCTCTTCAAGCCTGTCTTGATCCAGATACAGGCTACCCAGATCAATCATGGATCTCAGCGTATCCATGTGTTCAGGGCCAAAAGTTGCAGCTCTGAGCTCTCTGGCTCTTAGCAACATCGTCTCTGCTGCAGCAAAATTACCTTGTCTTTGATATACCCTGCCGAGGTTATTCATCGCTTTCAGAGTATTCTGATGATCTTCACCAAATAGTAAGCTCCATTGCTGGAAAACCTGCTCGAATAAGGGCGCAGCCTGATCGTAGCGCTCCATCAGCAGATACAGGAAGGCAAGATTGTTACGCACCGCAATGGTGTCTGTGTGATCATCACCCTGCAGCCGACTCATGATATTCAGGGTCTTCACATATAAAGGTTCGGCTTCGCGAAAATTACCCTGACTCTCGTGCAATAAGGCCAGATTATTTCGTGCCCTGGAGCTATCCAGATTATCAGCTCCCAGAACACGTTCGAACTGTTCGAGTGCATCCTTCAACGCGGGTTCTGCAAGATCGTACAGACCTTCCTGTTCATAAACCTGACCCAGATCTGACAGAGCGACGATAGTGGACTTGTAATCGGGACCAACCAGATCCAGTAAACCCTCGTGGGTTTCGCGGTAGGTGTTCTCAGCATCAGACAGCTTGCCCTGATGCTGATAAATGCCACCCAGTTCCAGCAGCGTGTTATACAATTTTAACGGCGCATCCTGCCAGTGAGATCGACCGTAAGCTACCACCTCATCGGTTGTCAGCTCAGCGCGATCATACTCACCCTCGTTGTTGAATACCCGAGCCATGTATGATTTTGCTGCGTAGACACTGTCCAAATCATTCATCTGGCCAGCGGTCAGAATCACAGCAGACAGCAACTGCTTTGCCGCAAGATAGTCTCCCTGCTCCCGATATACCTCACCCAACTGCATGAGCACATCCAGCACGGCAGGCTTCACGCTTGCATAGGAGTTTCCCATCAGGGAGATTATTTCCTCATAGGTCGATATAGACTCATCCAGTTTGCCCTCATAGGAGAGCACAGATGCTTTTTGACGAAGACAATCGATGCTTTGATCGTGGTATTTTCCATAGGTCTCCTGAAACGAGTTGCACAATCCATCCAGCATCTGACGCGCTTCCATATAACTACCCTGAGCATCCAGTATGCCCACTAACGACAACCGCACGGCCAGAGAGAACGCATTGTTCGGTCCAAGACTTTCATCATAACCAGCTGCCACCAGATCATAGATGCCAGCCGCCGCGTCATTCTCATCTAACGCACTATAAAGTTCAGCCAGTAATCCCTGAATCTCGAGTGTTTGTGGATGGTTTTCGCCCAACACCTGCCCGGCTATCGCCAGTGCCTGGCTATAAAATTGCTCGGCTTCATCCGCCTGCCCCAATTGGCGATACAGGTACCCCAGATCCCGGTATGTCGAGGCAG
>CAZNFE010000071.1:0-10165 GCA_964571945.1 uncultured Pseudomonadales bacterium | reverse complement strand
CACCTGGGAAGAGACTAACGGTGTCAGTCGCCGCTGGACTTTGCCTGTATGAAGTAGCACGGCAACGCCGCGCCGCATTATGAAAGGGCTAAATGAATACGTTTCGCGGCGGGGTCACTAATTTACACTTGTATCTCCCCTTCACTTTCTCTACAATTCGCGATCCCTAACTCCTTGCTTCACCCACTCTGCATAGTGAGGAAGCATTAACCCGTAAGGAGCCTCTATATGAGACATTACGAAATTGTGTTTCTAGTGCATCCTGATCAGAGCGAACAGGTGCCGGGAATGATCGAACGCTACTCCAAGACCATCGAAGACGGTAACGGTAAAATAAACCGTTTGGAGGATTGGGGTCGACGACAATTAGCTTACCCAATCAATAAGATTCACAAGGCACACTATGTTTTGATGAACGTTGAATGTAGTGATGATGTGTTGGGTGAATTGGATAACGCATTCCGCTTCAATGACGCGGTGCTGAGAAATCTGGTCATAAAGAAAAAGGCAGCTGTGACTGAAGATTCGCCAATCATGAAAATGGAGAAAGAAAGTCGCGGCAGGAAAGAACGGGATTCCTCAGAGGGCCGATCCGGTCAGCGGGCAGCATCCGCGGATGAAAAAGCTTCTAAACCAGTCGATGCCAAAACCAGTCTTGAAAACGATTCACCCGAGATTGTCGAGGATAAACCTGAACCCCGGCAGGAGGAAAGCTAGATGGCACGATTCTATCGAAGAAGAAAGTATTGCCGATTTACAGCAGAGGGCATCAAAGAGATCGATTACAAGGATCTCGAGATCCTCAAGGCAAATATCTCGGAAACCGGGAAGATAGTGCCTAGCCGTATCACTGGTACGAAAGCCAGGTATCAAAGACAGTTAGCCAAGGCGATTAAGCGTGCAAGATTTCTAGCGCTGATTCCCTACACTGACGCTCATAAATAACAGACAGTCAAACAGATGAGAGCGATTGCCGAATTCGCAATGCGAGATCGCTCAAAAGCATTGATGCTATCAGTAGGCGGTATGACGCTGCCGGGGCTCAGCTGGTTTGGTGCTGCGATTGTCAGCCTGGTGACCCTTCGACGGGGTTTGTCAGAGGGAGTAGTGCTGGCTATGTGGTCAGCATTACCTGCGGTAGGCTGGTTGATCATGGTTCGTGAACCGGCACCACTGATACTCTTATCGGGAGCGACGATTCTCGCATATGTGTTGCGGCTGACGACATCCTGGTCTCACGTACTGGCGTTTGCAGTTGTCCTTGGTTTACCGACAGCATGGTTGTTTGAGATAACGTCACAGGGAGTGATAGACCAGGTAATCGCCTTTTTCGTTCAGTTGGCAGAACAATCGAAAGGTCCGCCCGTTGCACTGGAAGGTGACAGAGTCGTGTTGGAGCGACTGCTTATTGGGTTGTTTACTGCCGGACAGCTGTGCGTCATGCTGGCCTCAGTAGTTCTGGCGAGATGGTGGCAGAGCGTGTTGTACAACCCGGGTGGATTTGGTGAAGAATTTCACAACTTGAGACTCTTCCCCGGTTTCACCGTGGTGCTAATCATGTTGATAGTGCTGTGTTACGCCAGCGGCAATCCGTATTTGAGCAGTTGGATGTTGGTACTGGCAGTACCCTTTCTGGTTAGCAGTGTCGCACTGGTACACTGGATCGTCGCCAGAAAGAAAATGGGTGGTAGTTGGCTGGCCGTGTTTTATTTAATGATGCTGTTTTTTATGCAATTCGTGTTACCGATACTGGTGATTGTTGCGGTGACTGACAGCATAATAGATTTGCGAAAGAAAATTAGTAGCAACGGAAAAGAGTAGCTTGAGGTAAAGATTATGGAAGTGATACTGCTGGAAAAAGTAAACAGACTAGGTGACCTTGGTGAGGTGGTAAAGGTCAAATCAGGGTATGGCAGAAACTACCTGATTCCACAAAAAAAAGCAGTACCTGCTTCAGACGAAGCGCTGGCAAATATCGAGTCTCATCGGGCTGAACTACAGCTGCTGGAGGATGAAAAATTGAGAGTTGCGCAAGCACGCGCCGCTCAAGTGGAAGCACTGGATATCACATTGACCGCCAAGGCCGGTGAAGAAGGAAAGATGTATGGATCGATTGGAACGCGTGATATAGCTCAAGCCGCAACTGATCTGGGTGTACCGATAGAAAAGAGTGAGTTAAGGTTGCCAACAGGTGTCATTCGTGAGCTGGGAGAGTATGAAATTACGGTGCAACTCCATTCTGAAGTTACTGTGCAGCTAAAGCTTGGCGTGGTGTTGGAATAAGCCTCAAATTGTGAGCTAAAAGACTGCGAACTGGCTGGGGCAGGGAAGAGGCAGGTTTACCTCAACCCTGTACCAGAGCGGCCTGGTTTTATCAAAAAAATAATATATCTGAGTCACACTAGTGATATATTTCTCATTCACTCGCTATAATCCCCTTTCTAACCTCTAACTGATACAGTACCGATATGTCTGAGGAACAGATTCACGGGACATCAGATGTCAGCGCTCTTCTCAAAGCGCCACCTCATTCCATTGAAGCAGAACAGTCTGTGATTGGCGGCCTGCTGTTGGATAATGACCGCTGGGACGCGATCGCTTCGGTAATCACAGCCGAAGATTTCTATCGGAATGATCACCGGTTAATCTTTCGATGTATGGATCAGCTAATTGAAGAAAACAAACCAGTCGATGTGGTAACCGTATCCGAAGCGCTGAATTTGCTGAACGAGCTTGAGAACTCCGGAGGTATGTCTTACCTGGCCGATCTGGCCAACAATACACCCACCGCATCTAACATCGGGGCCTATGCGCAGATAGTTCAGGAAAGAGCTGTCGTGCGGAAACTGATATCGGTTGCCCACGAGATATCGGAGAGTGGTTTTAATCCCGAGGGGCGCGATAGTGCAACGCTGATCGACGAAGCGGAGTCAAAGGTGTTTCAGATCGCAGACAATCGACCAACTACCGGTGGCCCACAGCCGATACGACAGATTCTAACCAAGGCAGTCGAAAGAATTGATGAGCTGTTTCAGAAGAAGGGTGCGTTAACGGGTTTGAGTACCGGATTCAGGGATATTGACAACATGACTTCGGGGCTGCAACCGGCTGACCTGATCATTATTGCCGGAAGACCTTCCATGGGGAAGTCCAGTCTGGCGACGAATATAGCAGAAAATGCGGCGATCAATGAGAAATGTAATGTAATCATTTTCAGTATGGAGATGCCAGCAGACTCTCTTATTATGAGGATGTTGTCATCACTGGGTCGAATCGATCAATCACGCATCAGGACAGGCCAGCTGAGTGATGATGACTGGCCCAGACTAACATCGGCAGTCACCCTGCTAACCGAGACGCCAATATTTATCGATGACACTGCGGCGCTTACGCCGAATGAAGTCAGATCCCGGTGTCGCAGACTGGTGAGGGAGCATGGTGATCTGGGCATGATTATTGTGGATTATCTGCAATTGATGCGTGTGGCTGGGACCGTAGAGAACAGAACCGGTGAAATATCCGAGATTTCAAGATCATTAAAAGCCATCGCAAAGGAGTTTCATTGCCCAATGGTTGCCTTGTCACAGCTCAATAGGAGTCTGGAACAAAGGCCGGATAAAAGGCCGGTGATGTCTGATCTGCGCGAATCTGGCGCTATTGAACAGGATGCTGATGTTATTATGGCCGTCTATCGAGATGAGGTGTATCACGAAGATGCCGAGAAAGGACTCGCAGAAGTCATTTTTCTAAAACAGCGAAATGGTCCAATTGGACGCAGAAAATTAACATTTCTCGGCCAGTACACCAAGTTTGAAGACATGGCAATGGGGTATGAGGACTACCAGTGAGTGGTACCGCGACTGCTCAAATCAATCTGCAAGCAATATCACACAATCTGGAATTGGTGCGCTCAATAGCGCCCAATAGCCGGATCCTCGCACTGATAAAAGCGAATGCATATGGCCACGGACTACTTGCATCAGCTCAAACACTGCTGGCGGCCGACGGGTTCGGAGTAGCGCGGCTATCGGAAGCAGTAACGTTAAGGGATGCGGGGATTGTGAAGCCGATCGTGCTACTGGGGGGGGTTGTCGATGCGGCAGAACTGGGGAAGGCTCGCGAACTGAACCTGACGCCAGTTATTAACAATGACCATCAGTTAGTTCTGCTGGAAAAATGTGCTTCGCACCAATTCGAGAGAAAGCTACCGGTATGGTTAAAACTGAATACCGGAATGAATCGATTGGGATTTGCAGGTGCGAACATTGAGTCCGTCAAACACAGATTGGAACAATGTGCTGGAATTGAATTGGGTGTGGTCATGTCACATCTGGCTTGTGCGGATGACATTGCAAACCCGGCAACCCGGAAACAAATTGATTATTTTAACCGACACACGGACACATGGTCAGTGGCACGGAGTATAGCCGGTTCAGGGGGGATTACTGGTTGGCCAGAGAGTCATTTTGATTGGGTTCGACCTGGAATAATGCTCTATGGCATTTCACCATTTCCTCTTGATCAGGAACCGCAATCGCAGCAAGTGAGGCAGACCTTGCGGAAATTGAAACCGGCTATGACGTTGAAGTCCAGACTAATCGCGGTGAATAAAGTAGCGGCAGGCAGTCCAATAGGATACAGCGGACGCTGGATATGCAAGCGGGATTCGATAGTGGGAGTTGTCGGGATTGGCTATGGCGATGGTTATTCCCGGCAAGCTCAGAACGGCACCCCGGTGCTGATCGATGGCAAGCGGTATCCCCTCATAGGTACAGTTTCTATGGATATGTTGACGATTGATCTCAGCGACCGCCCGGAATCAAAACCCGGAGACATTGTCACACTCTGGGGTGGCGGATTACCAGTCGAAGAGGTGGCCGTACATATGCGAACCATCGCATATGAACTGACCACTGATCTTACCAATAGAGTCACTTACTGCTATGAATGAACGGATCTGACCGTTGGCTAAAAACAAGACTGCATTTGTGTGTTCTGACTGCGGCGCTGATTATGCCAAATGGCAGGGTCAGTGTGCCAGTTGCCGTGCATGGAATACTCTCACTCGCATCGCGATTGGCACCAGCAGCTCGAAATCCGGAATGCGTTCAGTTGGTTTCTCAGACAGCAGAGAAGTCGCAAAAACACTGGATCAGATTGACCTGCAAAATGTACCCAGACTGATCACAGGTACTGAAGAATTTGATCGGGTACTGGGAGGGGGGCTAGTCCCCGGTTCCTCGGTACTGATTGGTGGAAGCCCGGGTGCTGGAAAGAGTACATTACTGACCCAGATTATGTGTGCCATGGCGCAACATCATATTGCACTCTACGTAACCGGTGAAGAGTCCTTGCAACAGGTCGCCATGCGCGCTGACCGGCTCAACCTGCCGATGGATAAACTGAACGTAATGGCAGAAACAAATGTTGAGTTCATTCTGGAATGCGCGATTCAGCTGCAGCCAGAGCTGTTGGTTGTAGATTCCATCCAGGTCATGTCCGGAGAGGGTGTGGACTCTGCACCAGGAGGTGTCGCTCAGGTGAAGGAATGCGCGTCCATGTTAATTCGATATGCCAAACAATCGGATACGGTCCTCTTAATGGTCGGACACGTGACCAAAGACGGCAGTCTGGCGGGACCCAAGGTGCTGGAGCATATGATCGATTGTTTCATCATGCTGGAAGGTGAAAATGACAGTCGATATCGCACCTTGCGCGGCAGCAAAAACAGGTTCGGTGCTGTGAATGAGCTGGGCGTTTTTGCCATGACTGACAAGGGCATGCGGGAGGTTAAAAACCCGTCAGCGATCTTCCTGTCCCGTACCGAGGAACTTTTGTCAGGAAGCCTGGTCATGGTGGTCTGGGAAGGTACGCGACCGCTTCTGGTGGAGGCACAGGCGTTAGTAGATCAAAGTTCTCTGGGCAACCCAAGACGCGTGGCAGTAGGATTCGAAACCAATCGACTGGCGATGTTGCTGGCAGTTTTGCATAGACACGGTGGTCTCTTTGTGGGTGATCAGGACGTGTTCGTTAATGTAGTCGGTGGTATTCGCGTTGCTGAAACGAGTAGTGATCTGGCGCTGTTACTTGCGGTGGTATCCAGTTTGAGAAACAGGCCGTTACCGAAAGACCTGGTAGTTTTTGGTGAAGTAGGCCTCTCGGGAGAGATCCGTCCGGTGCCCAATGGTCAGCAAAGACTGCAGGAAGCAGCAAAACATGGTTTTCGGGTCGCAATTGTGCCTAAAGGAAATGAACCCAGAGGTCAATTAAAGGATTTTAGAGTAATTGGCGTAGGTAGGTTGGATGAGGCGCTGGGTACGATGCAGGAGTTCGAACAGTAGCCGTGCACTGGGTTTAGGGAATCAATGTCGTTCAACTGGTTGTTTCTCAGAGCGCTTTTCAGGGGTAGATTTTTTCGCCACCCGGACGCTTTTTGAAGCGTTTGTAACTCCATGGGTACTGAGTAGGCTGCTCCCTCACCCTTTTTTCAATAGTCAGGTTCATGGCAGTCAATGCGGTTACCATGTCCGGTGAACGGATTGATTCCGGGAACTCCTCAATGGTGATATGAAATTGATAACCTGAATCTCTGGCGATATGAATGGCCAGGATATCTGCCTGGGTCTCACGAAGTAAATCGATTATGTAGTGCCCGGTGAGTGCAGAAACACCAAAAAATGGTGCAAAGCTACCGCGTTCAAGAGAAGGTTCCGGATCTGCAGCCATTGCGATTACGCCCTTGTTGTGGAGAGCATCGCCGAATGAAGCGATGCCACTGGTGTCCGTTGGGAACAATATTGTGCCATAACGTGATCGTTGGGCAGTCACATACCTGTCCAGGCTGGCAATCCGATTTGGCCGATAGAGTATGGTCGGATTACAGAACCGGGCGATGTATTGCATCAATACTTCAAAGCTACCCAGGTGACTACTGACCAGAATTAAACCATTTCCGCGGGCGATTGATTCCAGGAACAAATGCTCTCCTGATGTTGAGACGATACGCTTCTCAAACTTAGCAAACGGCTTGTTCCAGACGGCGATAGCTTCGAGCGATGTTTTGCCCGTTTCAATCATCGCCTGGCGAGCCAGTTTGGTTTGTTCCTCCGGCTCGAAATCCGGGTAACACAATTCAATATTAATCGTCGAGACCCGTGAACCGCGGCTCTTTGCCAGCCACAGGAGGCCTCCAACCACTGCACCGAGTGGGTAAATAAATCGGAGCGGTAACTTCCCTAATGCGCGAACTAATAGAGTAGCAATATTTCCGATGAATTCTTTCATTTTTGCAACGTTTTCTGATTGCAGTTGGATTGGTGTAATGGCAGGTCATTCTAGCATGCAGCTGTGATTCATGTGAGCATGTCAGGACATGCTGCAATCTGGCATGATCCTCTGAGATGATGCAATGAGTCCCGTTCTCACTCACCCGATGCGAAAGAGGCTTTCCGAAATTGTTTTTGGCAGCTAGTATAGAGAAAATCCAGGTTCTCAGGACGATTTATGATGGTGAATGCAGAATTGAAAGGGCAGTATAAGGATGATGCGCACTATCCCGCTGCAATAGTGAATGTCACTAATCACTGCAATCTGAGTTGCAGGCACTGCTTTATTTTCAGAGATGGCAATCCAAACGAAGCACCGTTATCTATTCGTGACGAGATGAGCGATGATGCCATGCTATTGACGCTTGAAAAACTCAGAGATCGGCATCGCATAAAATCCATGATGTGGATGGGCGGTGAGCCGATGTTGCGCCACAAATTACTAAAAAAGGGTATCAAGCTATTCGAGCATAGTACTATCACCACCAATGGCACTGTACCGCTGGTCGATTTTGGCCCCGACATTTTGTACGTCATCAGTCTGGATGGACCGGAAGATATGAATGATGCCATTCGTGGCAAGGGCGTATTTCGCAGAGTAATGAATAACCTGGCGGCGTTGCCAGAGCACTTTCAATCACCATTTCAGGTACAGTGTGTTGTCACTCGGTCAAACCAGCACAGGCTTGAAGAGTTGGTGATTGAGCTGTTAGATTCACCGGTGCGCTGGATGACATTTTCATTTCTGGTGCCCACCGCCAGCAGCGAGGTGAATGTGGATGCCTGGTCTGATATCGGCGAGCGTGAAGCCGCAGTCAGAATAGTGATGGCATTAAAAGAGAAATATCCAGCCTTTATCCGAAATAGCACGCGCAGTCTGGAATTGATGTTTTCGCCTTATGCAGAGCGTGTGACCGCTGCTTGTCCTTCACGCGCAAATATACTCCCGCTGTACCTGGAGGGTGATCACTTCACAACCCCTTTCTGCTGTTACGGTAATGATGTGGATTGTGATCGGTGTGGAGCCTGGGCTGTTTTTCAAATGGCAGCAAGAATGGAGCGCAGCGGTGTTATCACCTGGTGATTTCTCTGCCCGCTTCAAGCGCACAGATCAATGCGCTATATCCAGGATGTGTCCGATCACACGCAGCATCAGCAGAGATGCCACCTGAAACGGTGCCATCTAAGCAGCATAGCAATCAGTGTCGCTTCTCTACTACCGCTTCTCTGCTGGCGTATAGTTCGTTTCGCCGCTGCCCATATAGACTTGCCGCGGACGAGTGATGCGGTGCTCCGGATCGTCCATCAGCTCTTTCCATTGTGCGATCCAGCCGGGTAATCTGCCAAGAGCGAACATCACTGTGAACATGTTGACGGGAATGCCGATTGCTCGATAGATGATACCGCTGTAAAAGTCGACATTCGGATACAGTTTACGTTCAACAAAGTAGTCGTCCGAGAGTGCGATTTCCTCCATCTGTCTGGCGATATCCAATACCGGGTCACTGACACCCAGCCGATCCAGAACCCGATCACAGGCGTTCTTGATTACGGTAGCTCTTGGGTCGAAATTTTTATAGACGCGATGGCCGAATCCCATGATGCGGAATCCGGAATCCTTGTCCTTGGCCATGTCGATAAACTTCTGGATGTTGCCGCCTTCCTCCCTTATCCGTTCCAGCATCTCGATCACTTGCTGATTTGCCCCGCCGTGCAGAGGCCCCCAAAGAGCAAGGACGCCAGCAGCAATGGATGCATAGAGATTGGCATGGCTGCTGCCAACTGTCCGCACAGTGGCAGTGCTACAGTTTTGTTCATGGTCCGCATGCAGAATGAGCAGCAGGTTTAGCGCTTCCTCAACGACTGGATCAACCTGATAATCTTCGGCTGGCACCGCAAACATCATCCGCAGGAAGTTGCCACAATAGGAAAGTGAATCTTTTGGATAAATGAATGGCTGTCCCATTGATTTCTTGTAGGAGAATGCCGCCAGGGTACGAATTTTGGAAATCAGTCGGGTGGAATTCAAATCCACATCATCAGCAGTAATGTCTGCAGAGGCTTCACTATAGTATCCTGACAGCGAGGCAATCATCGCTGAAAGAATTGCCATGGGGTGTGCCTGGCCGGAAAAACTGGCGAAGAAGGTTTTCATATCTTCATGGATCAACGCATGGCTATTGAGATCCCCTGAAAACCGGTCCAGTTGCTCCTGGGTTGGTAGCGTGCCATAGATGAGCAGGTAGGCTACTTCGACAAACGATGCCTTTTCAGCCAATTGTTCGATCGGGATTCCGCGATAACGTAGTATGCCATTTTCGCCATCCAGGAACGTGATATCGCTGTGGCAGGAACCTGTATTTCCGTATCCGGGATCAAGGGTAATATGACCCGTGGTGGCGCGTAGCTTGCTTATATCGACTGCTTTTTCATTTTCTGAGCCTGTAATAACAGGTAATTCGATGGATTGACCATCGGGAAGAGTTAATACAGCATTATCTGACATCTTGTTTCCCTCCATTCGAGAGCTGGGAGAAGCCCAATGAGATTGATTCTCAAAGGTGATCTACATTTTTAGCACATCCAGAAATGAATGGAGAGGACACAGATCAAACAAACCATGAAATAAAGCACCTGGTTTTCAGCAGGAATTTGTAGCAATACGCGGCAGAAGGTGCAATTTCTGGCCATGCAGTATTGTTTTGTGGTCGCGGGGAAGCGAAACGGCGGGCTGCCTGCACCATAGGGTAGATTCACAGTCCGTTCTGCAGTATGCATCACAAGGTTCAGGTAATTACTAATCTGAACCTTGAATAGAGTACAATGCGACCCCCGCAGGA
>CAZNFE010000070.1:0-10198 GCA_964571945.1 uncultured Pseudomonadales bacterium | reverse complement strand
CAGGTGGATATCATGTGTCACTCTATGGTGGTTGTGACAATTAATCCTGCCCTGTACGCATTTTGACCGTAATCAGTTAGTAATTGCTTACGTACCATCTCGCTCACATATGGAGCAGACATTTCGATTACTCTGCCGTGTACTGAGGCAGTGACTGGGGTATTTACAGCCGTTTCGTATTGCGCCGAAGTGATGGAGCTCTGATCCAGCATTCGTCGCAGAACAAGATTGCGTCGTTCGGTCGCTCGTTCGGGATTATTGACCGGATTGCCTCTCTCGGGTGCTTTTGGAATACCAGCCAGCATGGCGAGCTGTGGTAAATTCAGCTCAGCGATACCTTTACCATAATAAACCTGAGCAGCAGCTTGCACACCAAATGCATGTTTGCCAAACGGTATGATATTGAGGTAGAGCTCCAGAATTTGTTCTTTGGTTAATTCGTGTTCAAGTTTTATAGCAAGCAGTATCTCTTTGAATTTTCTGATAAATTTCAATTCGTTCGAGCCAGAAATGTTCTTTACCAACTGCATGGTGATGGTACTGCCACCAGAATTGATTACACCCCTGTTTACGACCAGCTGGAAACTTGCATTTAGAAGCGTGACCGGATCCACGCCCATGTGCTGGAAAAAACGTTTGTCTTCCGTATCGAGTAGCGCATGAATAAATGTTTTCGGAATGTCTGCATAGGCTATTGGTGTCAAGCGCTCACCGAATTCCTGCATGAGCAATCCGTCCGCTGAGTAAATGCGTAGCGGCGCCTTTAGATCTACGTGCAAAAAAGTCGCGGCCGGTGGTATTTGCGGGTTTAGATAAAGGTATGTCGAACTCAGAATGAGTACCAGTCCACATAATATGGTCGCTGAAAGCCATAATATTGGTTTTATGAACCTTATTGAGAAACCCATCTGTCGGAAATGCGTTGGTGGAGTGTCATTTAATTATAGGGCATTTGAGAGAGAATATTTCCTGTTTCCGATTGTCGGAGACATGGAAACAGCACAATTTTTTCTGTCAGTCAGCCTCCTTGAACTAACCCGGATTTTTCGAAACAAGGCTTGTCGAAGATAAAATGATGAATAAATTCACATAATTCAACGATTAAGCAGTTTAATTTGTTTGCGCTTAGGTTAAGAGTGTTATTTAATGTAGTAGTGTATATATCCATCGTAAGTGCTGATTGCTGATAGGAAAATTGATGTGTTTGGATTTTTAAGCAAAGGGCCTAACATCATGCTGGGGCTGGATATCAGTTCCACTTCAGTGAAACTGCTTGAACTGAGTAGAACAGGTCAAAAATACCGGGTTGAAAGCTATGGCGTTGAACCATTGCCGGAGAATGCCGTCGTCGAGAAAAACATTAGTGATGTGGAAGGTGTTGGGGAGGCTATTCAGAGATTGGTAGAACGTTGCAAGACCAAGGTTAAACTGGCCGCTGTTGCCGTTGCAGGATCTGCTGTTATCACCAAGACGATCGAGATGCCTGCCAATCTTAGTGAAGATGAGATGGAGAACCAGATACAGATTGAGGCGGACCAATACATTCCTTATCCGTTGGATGAAGTCGCAATGGATTTTGAAATTCAGGGAATATCGCCAAGAAGCGAGGAACAGGTTGAGGTACTGCTGGCTGCCTGTCGGAGAGAAAATGTTGAAATGCGAGAAGCAGCCTTGTCGGTAGGTGGATTGACAGCCAAAGTCGTGGATATTGAAGCCCACTGTATGCAAAGAGCCCATGAGTTGATTGCGGCACAGCTTGAATCGGATGAAGAGCAGGTGGTAGCGATTGTGGACATTGGTGCCACCATGACAACGCTTAGTGTGCTGACTGATTCAGGCACACCCTATACACGGGAGCAATTGTTTGGTGGCAAGCAGCTGACGGAGGAAATTCAAAGACGCTATAGTCTGTCAGTAGAGGAAGCCGGTCTAGCGAAGAAACAGGGCGGATTACCAGAAGATTACGAAACCGAGGTGTTACAGCAATTCAAGGAGGCGGTGGTACAGCAGGTGACACGTTCCCTGCAATTCTTTTATTCATCATCCCAGTATGACGATGTTGATCATATTGTTCTGGCGGGCGGGACGGCATCCATCGAAGGTCTGGCTGAGATGGTGGCGGCAAAATTGGGTACACCCACTACAATCGCCAATCCCTTTTTGGGAATGTCACATTCAGCAAAGGTCAACGAAGCATCATTGAGTAATGATGCACCAGCCTTGATGATTGCATGTGGGCTCGCTATGAGGAGCTTTGATCATGGCTGACATCAAAATTAATCTGCTCCCGTGGCGAGAAGAGCTTCGGGAGGAGAAAAAAAAGGAGTTCATGAACGTCATGATAGGCGTGGTGTTCATAGCAGCGGGACTAATATTGATTGTGGACCGTTTTTACAGCAGTTCGATAGAAGATCAGCGCAGTCGCAATAAGTATCTTCAAGAGAAGATAGTAGTCCTGGAAGAACGCATTGATGAAATCAAGCTGCTGCAGTCCAAACGCAACCAGTTACTGTCAAGAATGCAGGTCATTCAGGAATTGCAGGGTAATCGGCCGATTATTGTCCGGCTGTTTGACGAAATAGCAAAACGACTGGCTGACCGGGTGTTTTTCACGCGCATGAAAGTGAATGGAAAGAGTATGGAAGTCGATGGCATAGCAGAGTCCAATAACAGGATCTCAAGTCAGTTGAGAAATTTCAATGACTCAGAATGGTTTACCAACCCGAGCGTCCAGGGGATTGTAGCTGACCCGAACTACGGACCTCAGGCCAGTCAGTTTCACCTAACGGTTCAACAAGCAACACCTAAGAAGGAGCAGTAGAAATAATGGCCTTCGAAGATATTCTGGAGAACATCCAGAACTTTGACTTTGACCAGCTCAATGATTTTAACAATGTGGGCAACTGGCCTCTGGCGGTCAAAATTATTATGTGGATTGGCGCCTTTGCCGCTGCGATCGCGTTGGGCTATTTTCTGCACATAACAAATCTGCAGCAGGATCTGGCGAAAGTAGTTGCATTGGAATCCGATCTGCGAGCAGATTATGAAAAGAAGGCATTTGAATCGGCACACCTGGAAGGTTACAGGCAACAGCAGATCGAGATGGAAGAGTCGTTCGGCGTTCTGTTAAGCCAGCTACCAAGCGATACTGAGATTCCCGGTTTGATTGAAGACATCACTCTGGTTGGTTTGAAAAACGGTCTTTCCTTCGAAAGCATCAACCTGGACAAGGAGGTAACTCAGGAGTTTTACGTGGAGAAACCGATCCA
Organism: uncultured Pseudomonadales bacterium; assembly: GCA_964571945.1. Classification (GTDB taxonomy): domain Bacteria; phylum Pseudomonadota; class Gammaproteobacteria; order Pseudomonadales; family Azotimanducaceae; genus JASJXV01. The sequence goes on along the minus strand of CAZNFE010000070.1, from coordinate 6,929 downwards.
GATTGTGGTTTCCGGAAGCTATCATCAACTCGGGTCTTTTGTGAGTGATGTGGCAGATCTGTCAAGAATCGTGACGTTACATGACTTTAATATAGTGCCCGGAACGAGCGAATCAGGAGAAGAGACGCCGCAGGGAGGTGTCTTGAAGATGTCAATAACTGCTAGAACTTATCGGTATAAAGACAATACAGAGTAGTGCATGAAGGATGATCTTGTGAAGCAAACCGCGTTGGGGATGATTATGATTCTGTCTCTGGCCGCCTGTTCTTCGGGTGGGCGGTACGCAGATATTGACGCATTCATCGCAGAGGTTGAGGCAAAACCAAAAGGGCAGATCGCTCCTTTACCGGAATTTCAGCCATACCAGCCGTTTACCTATAGCAGCGCAAATCGCCGCAGCCCTTTTGAGCCGCCAGTTGTCATACCCAAAAAAACCAAAGAGCAACTCTCGAACCTTGACGTTAAGCCGCCAGCTAACCATGTCAAAGAGTATCTGGAACGTTTCAACCTTTCATCATTAACAATGGTGGGAACCCTTTCTCAAGATGAGACTCGCTGGGGGCTTGTTCAGGACTCACAGGGTGGTGTCCATCGAGTTCTGGAAGGCGACTACCTGGGTACGAATTGGGGCAAAATTGATACTATTAGAACTTCAAGAATCGATATTACAGAGATCGTATCTGATGGGTCAGATGGATGGTTACTGAGACCTCGATCACTGGAGTTAAACAGTGACTGATGATAACGGATTGTTTTGGGGGCACTGCGATGGCCAACTATAGAGAATTCCAGATGAAGAAAAAGAGAAAAATTTCCCTTGTTCACGTTTTGATTTGGATGGTTGCTGCCTGTTATTCCGTGTCAGTATCCGCTCTGCAAATGAAGTCGATTGAATTCTCGTCCCTGCCTGGTGATAAGACTGAAATTCGCATGAATTTTGATGGTGAACCGCCGGTTCCCACGGGGTATACGATCGAACAACCAGCCCGTATCGCACTTGATCTTGTGGGCGTGACCAGTGGTCTTGCGTCAAAGTATCATCCGCTGGGGGTTGGTAATGCCCGAAGTGTCACGGTAGTGGAAGCGGGTGATCGAACTCGAGTAATAGTATCTATGACGGAGCTGGTTGCTTATTCAACGCGTATAGATGCCAACTCACTTTATGTGCTTGTTGGCGAAATGGATGAGGCGGAAGGATATGCGCAGGGTACAGGAGCCGAAGCTGCTGCGATCACATTAACTGCAACCCAGCCGCTTCCATCAGTTGCACGTTCCGTTATACAGGATATCGATTTTCGCCGGGGAGAACTGGGAGAAGGCAGAATTATAGTAAATCTGTCTGATCCCGGTATCGGTGTGGACGTCACCAGCGAGGGTGGAAAAATTCGCATTGCGTTTGCCAACACACTCATACCCGAAAAACTACAACGCCGTCTGGATGTCGCTGATTTTGCCACGCCTGTTTTGATCGTAGATGCAATGCCGGAAAGCAATGACACCATACTGTTGGTTGAACCAACCGGCGATTACGACTATTTGGCCTATCAGGCAGACAACGTGTTCACTCTTGAAGTGAAACCACTGACATCGGAAGAGCTGGAGTCTTCCAGAGATATGGCGTTCAGGTTCAGGGGTGAGAAATTGTCACTTAATTTCCAGGATATTGAAATACGGTCGGTGTTACAGCTGATTGCTGATTTTACGGATTTGAATCTGGTTGCCAGTGATACGGTTAGCGGCAGAATAACCTTGCGTTTGAAGAAAGTACCTTGGGATCAGGCGCTGGATATCATCATGAAGACCAAGAGTCTTGATAAACGGCAGATTGGAAATGTATTAATGGTTGCACCTGCATCTGAACTTGCCGCCAGAGATAAACTTGAGCTGGAAAGCAGGCAGCAAATGTCAGAACTTGCACCATTGCGCACAGAATTTATTGAAGTTCGATATGCGAATGCACAGGAAATATTCAGCTTATTTGAACAGAGTAACGGCGAAGGCGAGGGGGTGATTTCCGGCAGAGGCAGCGTCATTGTTGATGAACGTACCAATTCGATAATTCTGACTGAAACTGCAGATAAGATCAGTGAATTCAGGACAGTACTCGAGCAGCTTGACGTTCCGGTCAAACAAGTACTGATTGAAGCTCGAATCGTCACCGCAAGTTCCAATTTCAGTGATGCATTGGGAGTGAGGTGGGGAGGTCTCGGCGTTGGCAATTACAATGATGGTTCAATATCCACTCAGGTAGGCGGTAATCTGGCCACTATCGATGAGATTCGCCAATCTGATCCATCGACAGGTATTTCAGTGTCCAGCGAAGATAATCTCATAGTAGACCTGGGAATCGGAAGTGCAGATGCGACCAAGCTGTCGGTTGGAGTGGTAGATGATAAATATTTGCTTAACCTGGAGTTGTCAGCTTTGGAATCAGAAGGCCGGGCAGAGGTGATTGCGCGACCGAAAGTGATTACTGCAGACAAACAGGAAGCAACTATATCGTCTGGTGTGGAAATACCGTACCAGGAAGCTTCCTCCAGCGGCGCTACATCCGTTTCCTTCAAATCTGCGACTTTGTCGTTGTCGGTGAAACCACAAATTACTCCGGATGATCGCATTATCATGGAGCTTGAGGTTAAGCAGGATACCGTAGGTGCCGTTTTTAATGGTGTGCCAAGCATCAATACTAACAACATTCAGACCCAAGTGCTGGTTGAGAATGGCGAAACGATTGTGTTAGGCGGTATATTCACCACCCAGGTGACCCAGTCGGAAACCAAGACTCCATTTCTGGGTGATATTCCCTATATTGGCAGCCTTTTCAAGAGGCACACAGAATCAGATGATAAGCAGGAATTACTCATCTTTATTACGCCACGCCTGATCAAGGATTCTCCATCTGGCCGTTAGAGAGGCAAGATGGAGGATTTTTTATTGCTGTCTGAAATTGTGTGAATACTCACGCTGGCAAAATACCTGAATGAAATTGGATTCACGCAGATCACGAAATATTTTCCTTGTTGGACCAATGGCGGCCGGGAAAACGACCATTGGCAGGATGCTTGCAGCAGAGTTAGGGCTCACTTTCAAGGATACGGATCGGGAAATTGAACGTCGCACCGGTGCAGATATCCCCTGGATCTTTGACATGGAGGGTGAAGCGGGATTCAGGGATCGTGAAAGGCAGGTGCTGGAAGAACTGACCATGGAATCGGGTATTTTACTCGCGACCGGAGGTGGATCCATTGAACTGGAGGAAAACCGGAGAAATCTGCGGTCTCGTGGATATGTAGTGTTTCTTGATACCTCTGTTGAACTGCAGTTAGACAGGACCAGAAAAGATAAGAACAGACCATTGCTGCGTACTGATGACCGCGCAAAAGTATTGCACGAGCTAAAAGCAAAGCGGGATCCCCTGTATAGCGAAGTAGCGGATCTGCGTGTATTTGCGGGTGAAGGTGGCAGTAGAAAAATGGTAGCCCTTATTTTGCAGAGTTTGCAAGATGAAGGATATCTGGTGGGGTTGTGATGGACGTGGTCAAACTGGATCTTGGCGCTAAATCGTATCCTATCTACATAGGTTCAGGGTTGATGGCAGATGAGTCTATACTGCCAGCTCACATAGAGGGTCAACAGGTCTGCGTTATCAGCAATACCACCATCGGTCCCATTTACAGTAAGAAGTTACGGCTACAACTTGCTGACCATTCGGTAGATTACCTGGAGCTGCCCGATGGTGAACAATACAAAAACCTGGATACCCTGAACAGGATAATTAGCTACCTGTTAGAGAATCGTCATGAGAGATCTACCACACTGGTTGCACTGGGCGGGGGAGTTATTGGTGACATTACCGGATTTGCCGCGGCATGTTACCTTCGTGGCGTAAATTTCATCCAGATTCCAACTTCTTTGCTTGCCCAGGTAGACTCTTCAGTAGGTGGGAAGACTGGCGTAAACCACTCGCTGGGTAAGAATATGATCGGTGCATTCAAACAACCTGAATGCGTCCTCATCGATATCGATACGCTGTCCACATTACCTGACCGGGAACTTCAGGCAGGTATGGCTGAGGTTATTAAATACGGTGCTGTTCGGGATTTTGAATTTATCGAATGGCTGGAAGAAAATCTTGATCAAATTCAGTCCCTGGAACCGGCCACTATGAGAAATCTGGTGAAGAGAAATTGCAAGATAAAAGCCGAGGTGGTTTCAGCTGACGAGAAGGAAAACCGCGTGCGAGCCATACTCAATTTAGGTCACACATATGGACATGCGATTGAAAATGCCATGGGGTACGGAAACTGGCTGCATGGTGAAGCGGTCGCTGTAGGCAGTGTCATGGCTGCGGATCTGTCGTTTCGGCTCGGTTTGCTCAAGGCATCGGAATGCCAGCGATTCAAAGCGCTGATTAAGGCAGCCGGATTACCGGTTTGCCCACCGGAACAAATAACACCCGATCAGTTTGTTGAACTGATGCAGATAGACAAGAAAGCCAGGCGGGGTGAAATCAGATTTGTGTTGCTGGACGGCCTGGGTAAGGCAATTCTGGTCGATCGGGTCGATTCTGATCTGCTGCAACAGACATTATCCGCTGGCATGACACTTTGTGATGGTTAGTTTGTCCGTTGTGAAGGGCGCTTCGATCGACAAAAATGGTAAGTGGTCGAGAAGGGTAACCCTCTTGAGCGACAAAGTGCTATATATACGGAAGACCTGTGAACATAGCTAAAGGTCCGGATAGCGCTGGTCCGGCGGCAAAAAACAGGAAATCGCTATCACATATAATTTATCGTTATAAGAGGGTCAAACGGGAAAACCCGGCAAGTCGTATCACGCCGTATATAGTAGCATGAAGAATTGGATGCTTACTGATAGGGAAATGAGCCATAATATTTTCGCTGGTGCCTTCCGGATCAGATCCGGTGGTGCGAAAAATGGCGCGAGGAAGAAATTCTCTGTTTACAGATGTTATCTCACGTTATACAGTAGGAATATAGGATAACAGCATGATTTTAATTGAAAATTCATCGAGGTTACTTTACTGTTTTTTGCTGAAGTAAATACCGGAATACACACAGTCCGATACAGTCTGCGCCACTAGGCGCAGGTGTGCGGATCTTGCAAAAGCGCAGATGGATCGGGTTCTTGATGGAACCTTATTAATGAGGAATAGAGAATGAAACACCGATCGCTCAACTACTCGCTCAACTACTCGCTCAACCGGGTTCTGATAATCAGTGTTCTGAGCCTGATTCTCTCAGCCTGCGGTGGTGGCAGCGGCGGAGGTGGCGGCAATATTCTCACAGGTACCGGAGCTGCCGCTGGCACGACTGGTGATCCGACCCTCTCGTTGGCACTGCTTGATGAAGCCGGTGCGACGACAACGACTGTAAATGGCAGCGAACAAGGTACTGTGCAGGCGACTTTGCTGGATGCAGAGGGTAATCCAATTACTGGCGCGGTAATTAGCTTTAGCGCAGACGTTGGTTTGCTTGCCGGAAATCAATCGGCCCTGACCGATGCGAATGGTGTGGCAGAAATCATCATCACTGCCGGTACCGTAGCGGGAGCCGGGCAAATTAGTGCAAGTGCATCAGTAGATAGCGTGGCTGTGTCAAGTGATCCGGTCGGTATCTCCTCGGATGGTAATGGCCCGGTGGATGATCCGGCAACATTCATAACTTCTTTAACATTGGTTCCGGACACCATCAGCAGGGGTAATCCGGGTACCGCAACCTTGACTCTTACGGATAATACCGGTGCTTCAATATCCGGAGCGGTGGTTGAATTTGGTGTTACACGGGGAATTATGGATCCGGTTTCGGGCGCGGTATTTACCGATGCCAATGGTGTGGCTACTGTGCTGGTGAAAGCCGGAACCGTGGAAGATTCCGGTGTTCTGAGCGCCTCTGTGACGGTCAGTAATGATCAGGTAGAAGCGACTCCAGTGAACTTTATCACCCTTGGTGATGGGTTCGACACATTGACATTGAGTGTGAGTACAGGTGCTGGTGGCGGTACCAGCCTGGCAGCGGATGATGTAATCACCAGTGCCAGCCCGGCGACCATTACCGCCACGGTTATCGATAGCGAGGGGGATCCGGTTGAAGGAACAATCGTGGCATTCAGTCTGCCGGAGGGGGTTGGGACGCTGGGCAGCGAACAGGACATCACCAATGCATCCGGGGTTGCGTCTGTTTTGTTAACCGCCGGTACGACCGCCGGATTTGGTACGGTAACCGCCACAGCAACCGTCAATGGCCAACCTGTGGTGAGTGAATCGGGCACCGAGATCGTGTTTGAAACTGCCGGAGATGAAGCGGTAACCGGTGAAGGCAGTACCAGTCTCGCTATCGTTCTGTCCATGCTTGATGAAGCGGCTGTGCCACTTGATCCGCCTAACCTCGACGCGGATACCCCGGCGATCTTGAGTGCGCTGGTCACCGACACTGCCGGTGACCCGGTGAAGAACGTCGTTGTGCGGTTTGCGGCAGAACTGGGAGATCTGTTCCCGACCAACGGACTGGCGCTTACCGATAGTCTGGGCGTTGCTTCTGTCTCCCTGAATGCGGGATCGGTACCTGGAGCAGGAACAGCGAGTGCGAGCATCATTATCGATGGCCAGTCGTTTGACTCCGACTCCCTGGCATTTTCCACACTGGGCAATGCCGGTGATACTGAAATCGTTTTGACCCTGACCTTCGCTGACTCCACTCCAGGCAATGAGAGTAATATTATTACGCTGTCTGATAATCCTCCTGCCACTGTGAAAATTACTGTTCAGGATGCCGGTGGCGCTGCGCTGCCAAATCGGAAGGCGACCATTACTACCAGTCTGGGTAGTCTGGTAGCCGGTACCAGCAGTGGCGCTTCCGTGATCGCTACCAGTGATGCAAGCGGCAAGCTCAGCGACCAGGGGCCTATCT